>DAIPYB010000237.1:0-5129 GCA_036782955.1 Pseudoxanthobacter sp.
GGCACGGTGTTGGGGGTTGCCGCGGAATCGATGGCGGCCAGAGCCGGCCCTGTTGCCGACGCGGCCGTGGCAGGCAGGCTGCCGGCTGCCATCGCAAGGCCGAAGGCGCCTGCGAGAACGGTGCCTGCGAGGACGGCGGCCGCGAGGTGGCCGGCGGAGCGAGAAGCCATGATGAAGCCTGGTTGCGAGCGTTCGGACCGGGACGGAGTACCGCGCACCGGAACGGCGCCACGATGGCCTCGCCCCCGCAAACGCGGATCGGAAGGCGCATTTTATCGCCGCACCCGATGGCGAGAAGTCCGAAATTTGCGTCCCGCCCGTTGTGAACGTGCGGGTGTTCCCTTATGGCATCGGTCGGTGCCGGGGGCTATTGCTGTGCGGCACCGTGCCAACCGGCTTCATCCGCGCCGGCTTCGCGCGGGCCGGGCCAGAACGGTGCATGCCTGAACGGATCATGCCTGAACGGGTTATCGCGTCGGCACCGTCGACGCACCGCCTGCGGCGGCGCGAACGAGCGAACGGGGTGATATGATTTGACCGATCTCGGCTTGCTAGGCATCGGCGCGGCAATCGGCGTGGCGACGACGGCGCCGGTTGGCCCGGTCAATATCATGGTCATTCAGCGCACGTTCCGGCGCGGCCTGTTCGCCGGCTGGTCGGCCGGGCTGGGTGCGGTGGTGGCCGATGCACTCTATGCCGCCATGGCTGCCTTCGGTGTGACGGCGGTGGCCGATTTCGTCCAGACCCATGCGGTCGCGGTGCAGCTCATCGGTGCCGCGGTGCTGTTCTGGTTCGGCTGGCGCATCATGAAGGCCCATCCGCACCTTGACGGCGACGAGAGCAATGCCCAGCGCGGCTTTCTCGGCGGGCTGCTGACGGCCTTCGTCATGACCATCACCAACCCCGGTGCGGTACTGGGTTTCATCGCGCTGTTCGGTGGCCTCGGCGACCTCGCGCCTGCGCCCGGTGACTGGATCGGGGCGCTGACGCTGGTTGTCGGCCTCATCATCGGCTCGTCGTCGTGGTGGCTGATGATCGCCGGCTTCGTGACGCTGCTGCGCGGTCGCATGAACGACATCTGGCTGGAGCGCATCAATCGCACCGCCGGTGTGTTGCTGTTCGTGTTCGGCGTGGCCGTGCTGGCCCGTGCGCTCTGGACGCTGCTGGGCTGAGGGCCTCAGTCGTCCACGGCGACCAGCACGTCGGATGCCTTGATGACCGCATAGGCGGGCTCGCCCACCTTCAGCCCCAGTTCGTCCACGGAGGTGTTGGTGATCGAGGCGGTGATGACGGCCGTGCCGATGTCGATTCGCACATGGGCCGTCGTGGCGCCCTTGGTGATTTCCAGAATGGTGCCGCGAAGCTGGTTGCGGGCGCTGATCTTCATGGGAAACTGCCTTTGCCGGGGCCGCTGCGGCCGCTGAGTTAGGGAAGGGCTGGACGATGTGCGGACGATTTCTGCTGACCGCGCCGCCGGAGGCCGTGGCGGCCCTGTTCGGCGTGGCCGGCTTCCATCCCTTTCCGCCACGCTACAACATCGCGCCCGGCCAGCCGCTTGTCATCGTACGAGAGGTCGCGGGGCGTCGCCGGCTGGAACTGGTGCGCTGGGGCCTGTTGCCGGGCTGGGTGAAAAACCCGACGGATTTCCCCACCCTGATCAATGCCCGCAGCGAAACAGCACTGGAAAAGCCGGCTTTCCGCGCCGCCATGCGCCATCGCCGCTGTCTTGTTCCGGCGACCGGCTTCTATGAGTGGCAGCGTGCCGGCCGGATTCGCCAGCCGATGCTGATCCGGCCAGCCGAGGGCGGACTGGTGGGGTTTGCCGGGCTGTGGGAGGAGTGGATCGACGGCGACGGCGGTGTGCACGAGACGGCGGCGATCCTCACCACGGCCGCCAGCGCCGACGTGGCGCCGATTCACGATCGCATGCCGGCGGTGATCGCGCCGGAAGACTTCTCCCGCTGGCTCGATGTGACGCATGTCGACAGTCGCGAGGCAGCGGGGCTGCTGCGCCCGGCACCCGACGGGGCGTTCGGGGCGTATCCGGTATCCACGCGCGTCAACAGTGCGGCCATCGACGAACCGGACCTTGCCGAGCCGGTGCAGCCACAGGCACCGTCGCCGCAAGAGCCGGCATCTCGGGAGGCGCCCCTGTCCGGCGCCGATCCGGAGCCGGATCAGCTGCGCCTGCTGTGATCCGGCTGCCGGCGGATGCCTTTTCGTACCGGGGGTGCGCCGGATGCACACGGTTTGTGACGCGGCTTGAAGGGCTCCGCCCGCTGTGTCATACGAGACCGACCCGCTGCGGGTGCGGAATTCTGGATAGAGTACGAACAATGGCGAATACGCAGGGGCTGATGACCGGCAAGCGGGGCCTGATCATGGGCGTCGCGAACAATCGTTCGATTGCCTGGGGCATCGCGAAGGCGCTTCACGCCCAGGGCGCCGAACTGGCGTTCACCTATCAGGGCGACGCGCTGCGCAAGCGCGTGGAGCCGCTGGCCGCCGAGCTTGGCGCGCATATCGCCGGCCACTGCGATGTGACCGACGGGGCTTCCATCGACGCGGTGTTCGCCGGTCTGGAACAGCACTGGGGCAAGATCGATTTTCTGGTTCATGCCATCGCCTTCTCCGACAAGGATGAGCTGGATGGCCGCTATGTCGATACTTCGCCGGACAATTTCGCCCGCACCATGCAGATTTCCGTCTATTCGCTGGTGGCAGTGGTCAAGCGCGCCGAGAGCCTGTTCCGCGATGGCGGCTCGGTGCTGACGCTGACCTATTACGGCGCCGAAAAGGTGATGCCGCATTACAACGTCATGGGCGTCGCCAAGGCGGCGCTGGAGGCGAGCGTGCGCTATCTGGCGGCCGACCTCGGTCCGCAGGCGATCCGCGTCAATGCGCTGTCGGCCGGTCCGATCAAGACGCTGGCCGCCTCCGGCATCGGCGACTTCCGCTATATCCTCAAGTGGAATGAATATAACTCGCCGCTGCGCCGTACGGTTTCGATCGATGAAGTCGGCGATTCCGCCCTGTACCTGCTGTCGCCGCTCAGCCGCGGCGTGACCGGCGAGGTGCATCATGTCGATTCCGGCTATCACGTTGTCGGAATGAAGGCGGTGGACGCGCCCGATATCTCGGTCGTCAAGGAATAATGGCAGAGGCGTCGTCCGACGATTCCGGCCGTCATGAAACGAGGGGGCGGCGCGGAAGGCCCTTGGGCCTGCAACGCCGGAGCAGTGCATGTCCGTTATCACGCCGCCGTCCGTTCTCTACCACATCCGCCACGGGCAGACCGACTGGAATGCCGAGGGTCGCCTGCAGGGCCAGCATGACATTCCGCTGAATGCGCTGGGCCGTGAGCAGGCCGCGCGCAACGGAACGGCGCTGCGCGATTATTTCGCGAAAAAGGGGCTCGATCCGGCCGGTTTCGTCTGGCTGTGCTCGCCCCTCGGCCGGTCGCGCGAGACCATGGAAATCGTGCGGCGCGGAATTGACCTCGATCCGGCTGCCTACAACATCGTGCCGGACCTGCGGGAATTGACCTTCGGTCTCTGGGAGGGCTCGACCCTGCCGGAACTGAAACTGCGCGAGCCGCAGGCGATCGCCGCCCGCAAGGCCGACAAATGGGGCTTCGTGCCGCCCGAGGGTGAGAGCTATGCCATGCTCTCGCAGCGCATCGCGGGCTGGCTTTCCGGCATCCGCGTGCCGGCCGTGGTGGTTTCCCACGGAGGCGTCCAGCGCGTGCTGTCGGGCCTGCTGCTTGGCACAGCGACCGGGGAAATTCCCCTCCTGCCGGTGCCGCAGGATCGCATCTTCCGCTATGACGCCGGTGCTGCCGACTGGTTCTGAAAGGCCGCGGGCGCGCCCCGTGCCTTGCAGCGCCCGCGCTACCGGAGCAGATAGCCGCCGGAGCACATGGCGCAGATGAAAACGGCCGGTGACGGCAAAGCCGCACCAGCCGTTTGCTCCGCCTGAAACGAAACAGGTGCGGGCGAAGCTGCGCACCTGAAAACCGGGCTGCGCCCAAAATCTGTGATTTCACGACCACTCTCAGGCCGCCTGCCGCAACGGGCGGCGGCAACGCGATCGCGCCCCCTCACATGATAAGGCTGGCTGGCCGCGCGGGATCAACCCAGACGCAGGTTGCCTGCAGAGGTCTTGCCGCGCTCGGTCACCAGCTCATAGGAAACCTTCTGCCCCTCGATGAGGTTCGGCAGGCCGGCGCGCTGCAGCGCGGTGATATGCACGAATACGTCACGCGTGCCGTCGCTCGGCTGAATGAAGCCATAGCCCTTCTGGGCGTTGAACCACTTAACGGTCCCGGTAGCCATCGTCGTCTCCTGGTCGTCTCATCTCGGTACCGGAGCGGGCCGCAGGTGTTTCCCAATGCGACTGGCCGCCCGGCGGTCTGGCGATTTCCGCGGCCAGCCCGGACCGTCGCGTCGCAGCGTAGGGAACAAGGCAAGGTCGCGATAATCGATCGCGACTTAACAATTACGGCCCTGTCTTCCCGAGTCAACAGTCAAACGGCTGGGTGCGATCACATATGGCTGCTTATGTCGGATCATTTTTCCGGATGGTCGAGAAACGGCGCGTTAAAGTGATCCGTATTGCCGAGAATAATTCTATCTTGTTGCCATTTATGGGAAAAAAGACAATGGAACTGGCAGTCTTCGGAAAAATCCACGAACAGTAATGCTGCTGGCGCGATAAAATGGACCGGCCAGTCTGGAATATATCGGATGAAAGCGGAAGCTCAATCTTATCCGGGCGTTGGGAGGCACGCGGGAGCGTCGAGCTGCTCGCCGGTGGCTGATGACGGGCGGGCAGGGCGCTGCAATGTTGCGCTGTGATGCAGTCGTGCACCGGCCGGGCCGGCCTCGGAAGGCCGTGAAACTCTTGCCGCAATCTTCGCGGCGGCGCCCGATACCTCATTTCATATCGATGCCGTCATTGTTCCTTTTGAGCCGGAAAATAAAAAGGGCCCCTGAAAAGGGGCCCTTTCTGCAAGCGAATGTGGTCAGCCGCAGCGGTGTTGCGGCAGTGCGCGTTCAGGGGGCCGGTGACGGCGAGGCCGAGATCGGCGCCGGTGCGCCGGCCGTTGGCGCCTGCGGCTGCCCGGCGGG
>DAIPYB010000238.1:0-5129 GCA_036782955.1 Pseudoxanthobacter sp.
GCAGCAGCGCGCCGAGCGCGGTGCCGCGAACCGCCAGGCGGTGCAGCAGGGTGCGCAGCGCCGTGGTATCCTGTGCCTGAACGTCGATCCCGGAGCAGACGATCGCGGCATCGACGGTGCCGATGTCGGCGAAGGCGCCATCGGCGGCAACCTGCACGCCATTCGAAGCGGCAACGGGCTGGCCGGTGGCCGACAGCAGCCGCCAGCGATAGACCGGCCGGCCTGCACCGCGCACCGCCAGCCGCAGCGGCTCGATGGCCGCCGCGAAGGCGATCATGGAGAAGTCCGGCACCATCAGGAACGCGATGGTCTGCATGGCCGTCTTCGGCGGCGGGTCGTTTGCAACGCTGGCATCGTTCGGAGCAAGGGACATGGCCGGTTCATCCGGAAAGCGATGCCGGGTAAAAGCAATCCGGCGGAGAGGACATGTCTGCATGTGGCGCAGCCGGCGGGCTGCCGCAAGCGGCAGGAGGGCATGAATGAGCGCTTTTGAGGATCGTTCCCGCCCCCGGCCGCAGCCGGCGCCCGCCGGGGCGGCAGGCGGGCCTGCGCCGCGCCGGCCGGCCCTGCGCGTTGGCTTCGTTCTGGCGCATAATTTTACGCTTTCCGCGCTGTCGCTTTTCATCGACGTGCTGCGTCTGGCGGCCGACGAGGGCGACCGCTCGCGCCCGATCCGCTGCACATGGACGGTGATGGCCTCGCGGCCGGAGGCGATGCGCTCCTCGTGCGGGCTCGGCGTCAACCGCATGAGCGCGCTGCTGCCGCCGCAGAATTTCGATTATATCGTGGTCGTCGGCGGTCTGCTTCAGGGCGGCGATCAGGTGGACGAGCCCACCGTGAAATATCTGCGCGAGGCGGCGGCGGCAGGCGTGACGCTGGTGGGGGTGTGCACCGGATCGTTCGTGCTGTCGCGGGCAGGACTGATGGCGCACCGGCGGGTCTGCGTATCATGGTACCATGTGCAGGATTTCGCCGACGCGTTTCCCGACCAAACGCCGGTTGCCGACCGGCTGTTCGTCGTGGACCGCGACCGCATCACCTGTTCCGGCGGCAGCGGGGTGGCGGATCTGGCTGCCTATCTGGTGGCGCGGCATCTGGGGCAGTCGGTGTCGCAGAAGGCGATGCATGTGATGCAGTTGCAGAGTGCACGCGGGGCGGATGCCTCGCAGCCGCACCTGCCGGTCGGCGGCGAAACCGGTGACGAACGCGTGCGCCGCGCCGTTCTCATCATGGAACAGAACATCGCCGAGCCGATCTCCATCGAGGGGATTGCCGGCCGGCTGGCCATGTCGCCGCGCCAGCTTGAACGCCTGTTTCAGGGCACCATGGGCGAACGGCCGGCGACCGTCTATCGACGGCTGCGACTGGGGCACGCGCGCTGGCTTCTGGAAAACACCCGCAAGAGCATCACCGACATTTCCGTCGAGACCGGCTTCTGCGATGCGGCGCATTTCTCCCGCCAGTTCCGCGCTGCCTTTGGGCTGGCGCCGAGCGCCGCGCGGCAGGGGCGGGCGGAACAGGATGTCCGGCCGGCGGGGCCGATCGTCAGTCTCGCCCCGCGCGGCTGAGGTAGAGCAAGCGATGGGGCGGTTCAGCGCTCCGGCCCGTGGCCGATAGCCGCCAGATGGTCGAGGATGGCGCGTGCCGCCGCTTCCGGCGTGGGGTCGACCAGCAGCCGGTGCTCGCCCGAGCCGTCCGCCTTCACGATCAGGCGCGGCCGGTGGCGATGCGGGGTCTCCGTGAGGGTGGCGCGTTCGGCAACAGGCGAAGTGCGGGCGGGTTTGCGCTCCACGATGCCCGCGGCGATGCGGGCGTGGGCGAACGGCAGCGGCGGCGCGGCGCGCGGCGACAGGGTGATGACCACCGGACCGGCCACCGTGAAGCGCCGGCGCGCCCCACGCGGGCGGGCCTGATCGATGACGAGTTGCCCGGCGACCGGGCCGGGGCACAGCGAGACCGCGCCGGCGATGATCGGCAGGCCAAGCGCCTCCGCTATCGCATAGGGCACGAGGCCTGTCTCATCGCCACCCTGCGTGCTGGGCCCGGCGAGGATCAGATCCGGTGTATCGTCGGCAAGGGCGGCGACGATTTCTGCCACGGGGTCGGTGCCTTCCGCCGCCGCGATATGGATCAGGCGCGGCAGGCCATGGCCGAAGGCCTGCGACACGGTGGCCGCGTCCGGGCCGACGTGCAGGCCGGCGAGACTGCCGCCGGGGTCAAGTTCGAGCGCCAGACGGATCGCCTGCGCCTCGGTGCGCGGCAGGGCCGGGCGCAGCGACACCGGATGCAGCCCGGCGGAAAGCAGAACGACGGCCTTCATGCCTCGCCTCCCTCCAGAAGTTTCAGCAGCGCCGGCATGACGGCCTGCGCATCGGCGATGATGGCAAGGCCCGCCCGCTCGATCATGGCGGCGTGCAGGTCCGTGTTGACGGCGATGACCGCGCCGCACGCGCCGATGCCCTGCAGGTGCTGGGGGGCGCCGGAAATGCCGAGCGCGAAATAGCAATCCGCCGTCAGCACCGTGCCGGAGGCTCCGACCTGCGCGGCGCGTGGCATCAGCCCGGCATCGCACACGACCCGGCTTGCGCCCGGCGTGGCGTGCAGCCCGGCGGCAAGGCGGCGGAAGGCGGGAAAATCCGTCACGCCGTTGCCGGCGGAGACGACAAAGCCGGCATCCGCCAGTGCTACCGTTGCCGGGTCGGCAGGAATGTCTTCGACCGCGAGGATGGCGCCGGCCGCAGTTCCCTCGGGCATGGCGGGTGCTTCGGCCATGCGGGCTTCATGCGGCGGGCCGGCGTGGGCCGGCACCATGTCGGCGGCGAGGGTAAGAAGGCGCGGGGCCGGGCCGCGCTGGTCGGCCCGGCCGCCGCGTGCGGTCCTGACGAGGCCGGCGGAGCCGATCTGTTCCGCGCCGGCAAACAGCGGTTCGCGCAAGCGCACGGCAAGGCGGCGGGCAAGGTCGCCGCCGCGCGCGCTTTCGGGGAAGACGACATGGACCGGGGCGAGAGCAGCGACGATGGCGGCGAGGGTGGTTGTGATCGCGGCGGGATTCTCGCGACCGGTACCGGTCAGCATCACCCGGTCGGCGCCGGCCGGACCCACGGGTTCGTGCAGCTCCGGCGCGACCAGCACGACGGCGGTGTCGCCTTCGCGGCCTGCCAGCCGGCGGGCGGCGCCGAGGCACTGGCGGTCGTGCCGGGAGAGCCGCCCGGAGGGGCCGTCGGCGATCACCAGGATAAAGCGGGCGGGATTTTCGATTACCACGGTTTGCGGCACGGGGGTCGCAGGGTGTGCGACCGGTACCGCCGTTGCCGGAGCTGCGGTGCGCGTCGCCAGATCGTAGCGTGGGCGAGTGCTGCCGGGCACGAGACGCGCGGCGCGTTCCGCGCGGGGATCGTGGCGGGGCCTGCCGCCGGATGGCGCCACGGCGGCAAGGTCGAAGCGCGGCAGGATTCGCCCGGCGACCTGTCGCGCCGCGCGCTCCGCACGGGGATCGCGCCGGGGAGGGCGCGAGGTGTGCTCCGGTCCGCTCATGCCGCCTGCTCCACGGCTTTCAGCAACAGTTCGGCCACGTCCAGCACCTCCGGGCGTGGCGCCGGAACGCCCTCCAGCATGGCGGTGCAGCCGGGGCAGGCCACGGCCACGATGGCTGCGCCGGTCGTTCGCGCCTGATCCATGCGGATGTCGGGAATGCGGCGTTCGCCGGCGATGTCGGAGACGGGGGCGCCGCCGCCCCCGCCACAGCATTGCGAGCGGCGGCCATGCCGCTCCATTTCGCGCAGATCCAGCCCGAGGCGCGAGAGCAGCGTGCGAGGGGCTTCTGTTTCGCCGTTCCAGCGGCCGAGATAGCAGGGGTCGTGATAGGTCACGCTCTGGCCCTCCAGCCGCGCCGGAGACAGGCGCCCCTGCGACACCAGTGTTTCAAGGTAGGCCGTGTGATGGACCACGGTGAAGTGCCCGCCGAGTGCGCGATAATCGTTGCGCAGGGCGTTCATGGCATGCGGATCGGCAGTGAGGATCAGGCGGAAGCGGCGCTTTTCGAGTGCGGCGATGTTCTCCAGCGCAAGGCGGCGAAAGGTGGCTTCGTCGCCGAGGCGGCGGGCGAGGTCGCCGCAGTCGCGCTCGTCGGCACCAAGCGTGCCGTAGCGCACGCCGGCCTTCGTCAGCAGTGCGAGCATCGCCCGCAGCGTGCGGCCGGCGCGCAGGTCGTAGGCGCTCCCACCCAGCCATAGCAGAACATCCGTCTCGCCGCCTTCCGGCACCACCGGCAGCGGCAGGCCGGCGGCGAAATCGCCACGGGCGGAAAGGGCACGGCCGACCGGCTCGTCGGCCAGCCGCATCTCGTCCAGCGGCACGGCCGCCTTTTCCGGTACCGCGCCCAGTGCGAGCGTCTGGTGGCGGCGCAGGTCTATGACCGCATCGACGTGCTCGATCATCATCGGGCATTCTTCCACGCAGGCCCGGCAGGTGGTGCAGGCCCACAGCGTGTCGGGATGGATCATCGCGTCCGCGCCGATGATCGGCCGGTCGGGACCGCCGATGCCGGCGACATCGCGGGCGTGGGGATAGGGCGAGCCATAGTAGGCCGCGTTGCTCGCCCCCGGGGCCATCGCCAGCGACAGATCCTGAATGAGCCGCTTGGGGTTGAGCGGCTGACCGCTGGCAAAGGCGGGGCAGGCGGCCTCACAGCGGCCGCACTGCACGCAGGCATCGAACGACAACAGCCGGTTCCAGGCGAAATCGACCGGCTTCGCCACCCCCGGCGAAGGGGTGGCGATATCCGACGGCATCAGCGCCACGGCGGCGGGCGTGGACGGACCTTCGGTGAACCGTTCCGGCCGGGGATGGGCGGCAAGATGCAGGGCACCGGCAACGGGATGGCGCATCGGGCCGCTGGCCACACTCAGCGCCAGCCGCAGGCCGCCCCAGGCGGTGAGCGCCAGCGCAACGAGGGTGATTGCGCCGGCGTGGAAGGCCAGCAGCAGCGCGGTCAGGAAGCCGCCGACGGCGAAGGCGGCAAGCCAGCCCGGCAGACGCTGGAAGCTGCCGCCGGTAAGCCGCGCGGGTCGGGGCGCCCGGCGCATGGCCGCCATGCGGGCACCCGCAATAGCGAGTGCGAAGGCCGCGGC
>DAIPYB010000239.1:0-5054 GCA_036782955.1 Pseudoxanthobacter sp.
TTCATAGCAGCAAAGCCCGTGACGGTTCAAGCGCACATAAAGGTATCTTTATATGACGAACCGGGTATGTCTTACTCTTCCTCGGTGTCGGCCAGCGACTCCACCAGATCCACCACCTTGCGGCGGACCTGGCTGGACCGGATGCGCACGAATGCCCGGTTCAGCGCCAGCCCTTCGCTGGAGGTGAGGAAGCTCGTCACATAGGCGGCCGGACGGTCCTCGGCGAAGCCCGGATTCTGGGCTTCTTCCGGCGTGGCGGGGGCATCCTCGAAGAAGAAGGATACCGGCACCTGCAGCACGGTGGCGATGTGCTGAAGACGGCTTGCACCGATGCGGTTGGTGCCCTTCTCGTATTTCTGAATCTGCTGGAATGTGATCCCGAGGTGCTCGCCGAGCTTTTCCTGGCTCATGCCAAGCATCATGCGACGCATGCGCACGCGACTTCCGACGTGAGTATCAATCGGGTTCGGGGATTTCTTGCTGGGCATCTGTTCTGGGTCCTTGGAACACGCCGAAACGCCGCGCATCACTGCACGCCGCCATACTTCGCCCGACGCTCAACGGGGCCTTTAGGACCCACCCCCCTCGTCGGTATGAAAGTCACGGCCTTGACCGAGCGGCACGCCGTGATTGACGGCGTAATTGATCGATATTTTTGAGTGGTGTCAATCGGTAACATAGAATTGACCGGTGCGGCGGCATGCCCCGCGCCAGATCAGACACCCCAGCAACCCCAGCAAGAACGGCCCGTCGCCAAGGCGGGCATAAGGGGTCGGGGCCAGCGCAACCGGCAACGGTCCGTCCACCGTTCCCTGCTGCATCAGCCCCAGCGAGGCGCGTATGCGGCCATAGCCGTCGACAATGGCCGAGATGCCGGTATTGGCGGCCCGGACCATGGGCAGACCTTGCTCCACAGCCCTTGCGCGAGCCTGATGGAAGTGCTGCACCGGGCCGGGCGTGTCGCCGAACCAGGCATCGTTCGTCAGGTTCAGCAGCCATTCGGGCCGTCCGGCCGGGCCGATGACCTCGCCGGGAAAGATCGCCTCGTAGCAGATCAGCACACTGAAGGGCGGCGCGCCGGGCACGGCCATTTTCTGGCGGGCGGTGCCGGCGGTGAAGCCGCCGGGCATCATTTCCGCCAGTGCCGCAAGGCCGAAGCGCGCCAGCACCGGTTCCAGCGGCAGATATTCACCGAACGGCACCAGATGCACCTTGTCGTCGCGGCCGATCACCGTGCCGCTGCGGTCGATGACGAGGGCACTGTTGAAATAGCGCACCGGGGCTTCGTCGCCGGCGGCTGTGGCGGCTTCCTCGGCCACCACCGATCCCGCGATCAGCACGCCGCCTTTCGGCAGCGCCTTGGCAGCTTCCGCAAGCGCGATGGCGGAATTAGCGAACAGGAACGGCGTCGCCGTTTCCGGCCAGACCACGATGGTCGTGCCATCGAAGGGCACGCTGTCGCCGCCCTCGCCGCGCGTCAGCCGCAGCAGCGTATCGAAGATCTGCCAGCGCTGTTCCGGACGCCATTTCTGGCTCTGGTCTATGGCCGGCTGCACCAGCCGCAGCCGGATATCGGGCACATCCGCCGGAGCGGCACCCATCAGCCGCACTGCACCGAAAGTCGCCATCGCGGCGAGAACGAGCGCCATCGCGGCGACGAATCCGAGGCCTGACGGACGCCGGCTGAAACGCCCGAAAGCGGCGGCCGGGGCCGCGCCGGCAAGGGCGGCGACAAGGCCGAGGCCGCTGACACCCACCAGGCTGGCATTCTGCATGAGCCACGGGCCGGAGGTCAGCGCATAGCCGAGATCGTTCCACGGAAATCCGGTGGCGACATGGCCGCGCAGCCATTCCGTGCCGGCAAGGCAGGCCGCCAGCACGCCGACACGCACCGCGCCCGGCCGCCACAGCAGCACCGCGCCGGCCGCGGCCAGTGCGGGAAACAGGCCGAGCCCGGCGGGAAGCCCGGTAACCGCCGCCGGCATGATCCAGCCATAAGCTTCCGCGTCCACCAGAAAGGCCGCGCCGACCCACCACAGCCCGGCAAGAAAGGCGCCGAAGCCGTAAGCCCAGCCGGCGGCAGCCGCGCTTTTCAGCCGTGCGGCACGACCGGTCCGCCGGCTGGCGCCGTCGATGAGAAACACCAGCACCGGGAGCGCGATGAAAAGCGCCGGCAGGAAGCCGAACGGCGGCTGGGCGAGCGCGGAGACCGCGCCGGCGAGACAGGCCAGCGCCAGACGGCGAAAGCCCTTCAGCCCCGCGATACGGTCTGCCAGCCGGTCCAGCCAGCGGCCGGTATCGCGCGCCGCGCACAGGAACGGCGAAGGCCCCGGCGCGGGGCCGCCCGCCGCCGTCATGCCTGCGCGCCTGCGACTGGCCTCAGGCCGCGCACATCCGGCGCCGGTCTCATTCGTTCTCCCCGGCACTTTTCCCGTCGTCGCGGCGGAAGATGCGAACATGCTTCACCCGGCGCGGGTCGGCATCGAGAATCTCGAAGCCGAAGGCCGGCAGCCCGGCTGCAACGATGGTCTCTCCGCGATGGGGAATCCGACCGACGAGAGTGTAGATCAGTCCGCCCAGCGTATCGATGTCGTCGTCGTCGAGTTCGCCGACGTCGAAGTCCGCCCCCAGCGTTTCGGCAAGGTCGTCCAGTTCGATGCGTGCATCGGCGGTCCAGCTCTTGCCGCCGGCATCGGTAACGATCAGGTCCTCGTCTTCCTGATCGTGCTCGTCGGCGATGTCGCCAAGCACGGTCTCGATCAGGTCTTCGAGCGAGATCAGCCCGTCCGTGCCGCCGAATTCGTCGATGACAAGGGCAATCTGCATCCGCTCCGCCTTCATGCGGGCAATGAGATCGCCCGCCGGCATCGACGGGGGCACGAACAGCACCGGCCGCAGGATGTTGGCCTCGCCGATCGGGCACGACAGATCCACGCTGCCCAGCGGCAGATGCCCGCTTTCCGCTTCCGCCGGACTGGCCGCGGCGGAGGCGCGCGAAGCGATGTAGGCCATCAGATCCTTGATGTGGACCATGCCGACCGGATCATCCAGGCTTTCGCGATAGATCGGCATGCGCGAGTGGCCCGAGGCCAGAAACAGCCGGATCAGTGCCGCCAGCGAGGTTTCCGCATCGGCCGCGACGATGTCGGCCCGCGGGATCATCACGTCTTCCACCCGCAGGGTGCGAAGCTGCAGGATGTTCTGCAACAGCAGCCGTTCTTCGGGGGAAAAGGCTTCCGCGCCGTCTTCGCCGTCTTCGCCGGCAGCCAGCGCGCTTTCAAGGCTCTCGCGCAGCGAACCGGCATTTCGCAGGCCGATCGCGCCCATCAGGCGCGAAAGCCAGCCTTCGGGCTGCTGGCCGCGCTCGCGCCCTTCGGCCGGCAACCGCGGGCTGTCGTCAGCGGCCGCGCGGGCCGGCGGAGCGGATGCGGTCGCACGCGCGACCGCGGTGGTACTTGATGTGTCGTCGCTCATGAGAGAGGCTCTCGCCGTCCTCGCTTTATCTCTTCGGGATCGTATCTCTTTCGGGCCCGGCGCCCGTGGCCCGAAAGAGATACGATCATTGATGGTCCCGGGATACGAGGCTGCCGGCATGTCCGGCCTGCAATCCCCGCGTGCCCTGTTTTTCGAGGCCCCGTTGCCGTCGGGGCATCCCGTTGTCCCGCGGCCGGCCTCAGGCCGGGGCGTAACCGTCTTCCAGCGGTGCCGCATTGGGGTCGGCAATGCCAAGGCGGGCCAGAATGGCGGTTTCCAGGGCTTCCATTTCCTCCGCCTCGGCCACGGTCTCATGATCGTAGCCGATGAGGTGCAGGAAGCCGTGCACCAGAAGATGGGTGAGGTGGTCGTCGAAGCCCTTGCCGTCCGCCTCCGCCTCGCGGGCGACCGTTTCATAGGCGACAATGATGTCGCCCAGAAAACGGAACGGCGCGCCCGGCATGTCCGCGGCAGGGAAGGACAGCACGTTGGTGGGCTTGTCCTTGCCGCGATGGTCGCGGTTTATTTCCTGCACGCGGGCATCGTCGGCAAAGCAAAGCGCCACTTCGCTGGGGCCGAGCGGGGTGTCGTCATCCGGCGCGCTGCCGGACAACGCAGCGGCCGCGGCAAGCGCGCGGGCCGCCAGCGTCTCCAGCGCCTCTTCTCCAGCCCAGCCGCCGGCCTCGACGACGATGTCGAGGCCGACCGGACCGGCTTCAGTCACAACAGCCGTTGTCATCCGGCGTTTCCGTCCTCTTCAGGGTCCACCGCGCGGGGGCCGCGCATGATCTCGCGCACGGTATCGCGGCTGACATGGCCGCGGGCGACGGCTTTTTCGGCCTGCAGCTTCTCGTAGGCGGTCACGATGCGGCCGACGAGTTCATGGCGCACCACATCGGCGCTGGTGAACTGCACATGGGCCACGCCCGGCACATGCTCCAGAATGGAGACGGCCTCGCCGAGACCGGATGTCTGCCCCGCCGGCAGGTCGACCTGCGTCGGGTCGCCCGTCACGATCATCTTGGAGTTCTCGCCCAGTCGGGTGAGGAACATCTTCATCTGCATCGAGGTGGTGTTCTGCGCCTCGTCGAGCAGCACGATGGCGTTGGTCAGCGTGCGGCCGCGCATGAAGGCCAGCGGCGCCACCTCGATCATGCCGGACTGCAGGCCGCGTTCGACCTTTTCCGCCGGCATCATCTCGTAGAGCGCGTCATAGAGCGGGCGCAGATAGGGATCGACTTTCTCGCGCATGTCGCCGGGCAGGAAGCCGAGGCGCTCGCCGGCCTCCACCGCCGGACGCGACAGGATGAGGCGGGCGACATCGCCGCGCTCCAGCAGGGCGGCCGCATAGGCGACCGCCAGAAAGGTCTTGCCGGTGCCGGCCGGGCCGGCGCCGAACACCAGATCGGCCCGGTCCATGGCGCGCAGGTAGGCATCCTGCGCCGGGGTGCGGGCCACCACCGTGCGCCGGCGGGTGGAAACCTGTGCAAAGGCCAGACGGCCCTTCGGCTCCAGCGTCGGCAGGGTCAGCTGCGCCTTGGCGGCCACCACCAGCTTGATGGCGCCTTCCACGTCGCCGG
>DAIPYB010000240.1:0-5054 GCA_036782955.1 Pseudoxanthobacter sp.
TTTCCAGCCTGCAGCGGCCGGACGAGAAGGGCGTGCCGGTCTATTTCGTCAAGGTGGACCGCGCCGGCAACGTCGTGAAGCGCCACAGCGCGACGCGGTTTCATTTCGCCCGCTTCGGCGGCGCCTGTGCGCTGTGGAACGTGCATGAGGCGTTCGAGACGCCCGACCGCATTCTGACGCAGGTGGCGGAACTGCCGGACGGCACGCGCTATCTGTCGCTGGCAAAGTGCGTGACCAAGCCGCGTACCCATTATGGCGAACTGACCACCAGCTTCGCCATCGGTATCGGCTGCGAACTGCACCATGCCCACGAGTTCGTCTATGCGCAGGATATCGACCTGAAGCTCGTCAACGTGGCACGCATCGGCGTCAGCTGCCGCATCTGCGAGCGCACGGATTGCCATCAGCGCGCGGTGCCGGCGGTCGATCACACCATCGTCGTCGATCCGGACGTGCGCGGCGACCAGAGCTATACGTTGATGCGGTCATAGGAGCCGGCTTTCCCGGGACCAGTCTTTCTCTTGCAAGAGACGGCGCGCGGGTGCAGAACGGCGCGCCGTTACACCGTCCGCCCGGAAAGCCCGCCATGTCCGATCTTCCGCCGCAGTCCGATGCCGCCCCGGCGCCGTTCGGGCGTGCCGGCCTGCTCGCCCGCCTCGCCGAACTGGGCATCGCCGCCGCCACCACCGATCATCCGCCGTTGCGCACGGTGGAGGAATCGCAGGCCCTGCGCGGCGCCATTCCCGGTGCGCACTGCAAGAACCTGTTCGTGAAGGACCGCAAGGACCGGCTGTTCCTGATCGTGGCCCTTGAGGATGCGGAAATCGACCTGAAGACGCTGCACACCCACATCGGGGCCAGCGGCAAGGTCAGTTTCGGCAAGCCGGAACTGCTCTATGAGGTGCTGGGCGTCATTCCCGGCGCGGTGACGCCGTTCGGGGCCATCAACGACACCGCCGGCCGGGTGACGGTGGTACTGGATGCGGCGATGATGGCCGAGCCGGTGCTGAACTATCACCCGCTGGAAAACACCGCCACCACCACCGTCGCCGGCGCGGATCTCGTGCGTTTTCTGGAGGCCGTGGATCATGCCCCCCGGATTGTCGCGGTCAGCCGCGCGGCTCTCGGAGCGGCGGGGGCGTGACGGTCTCTGCGGCCGTTGCGTTTGCAATTCAGGACGTGCCGGACCATCTAAGAACGTGATAAAGGAACCCCGTGCCGGGGCCGGGTCTTGCGGCGGATCTCGCGTGCTTTGATCCCGCGCATCGACGCCGGAACCCGGCAGCGGCAGGATGGCGGTCACCGGGCAGGTGGCCGGTCCCGCGGACGGGACCAATCCAAGCTATTCAGGCAGGGTCCGTGCCGGATGCCTGTTCTAGGGAAAGAGGACGACCGGTCCATGAGCGAGTCTCTCCTGTTCGGCAATGCCGCCCCGGCCGCCCGGCCCGCCACGGGCGACGATGCCGTGATCGACACCACCACCCGCACCTTTGCCGCCGATGTGCTGGAGGCCTCCCGCGCGCGTCCGGTTCTGGTGGATTTCTGGGCGCCGTGGTGCGGGCCGTGCAAGCAGTTGGCCCCGGCGCTGGAAAAGGTGGTGAAGGCCTCGCGCGGCCGCGTCCGGCTCGTGAAGATGAATATCGACGAGCACCCGGAAGTTGCCGGCCAGCTCGGCATCCGCTCCATTCCGGCGGTCGTGGCCTTCAAGGATGGCCGTCCGGTCGATGCCTTCATGGGCGCGGTGCCGGAGAGCCAGATCGCGGCCTTCATCGATAAGCTCGGCGGTCCGGCCGAAGGGCCGGACATCGGCGCTGTGCTCGACGAGGCCGATGCGGCACTCATCGCCAATGACGTGACGCTTGCCGCCCAGCTTTTCGCTTCCGTGCTGGAGGTCGACCCGACCGAGGCGCGGGCCTTCGCCGGGCTCGCCCGCATCGCCCTTGCCGAGGGCGATATCGAGGGCGCGAAGCAAACGCTGGAAGCCGTGCCGCCGGAGAAGGCGGGCGATCCGGCGCTGGGGCCGGTCCGGGCGGCCATCGAGGTGGCCGAGCAGGCCGCGAGCCTTGGCGATGCCGCCGGGCTGGTGCGCGCGGTGGAAGCCGACCCGAACGACCATCAGGCCCGTTTCGATCTGGCGCTGCATGCCGCCGCGAAAGGCGACCGGCAGCTTGCGCTCGACAGCCTGCTGGAAATCATCCGCCGCGACCGTTCGTGGAACGAGGACGGCGCCCGCAAGCAACTGGTTCAGTTCTTCGAGGCCTGGGGCCCGAAGGACCCGCTGACGAAAGAGGGCCGGCGCAGGTTGTCGTCGGTGTTGTTCTCCTGAGCGCCTCATCGAACAATGGGCGGGGCCGCGTGCAGTATTGCGCGGCCGACAGCCCCGGCTGGACGCACGCCGAGAAAGAGGGCGACGACATGGCCGGAAACATTTCATCCTATCGTTCGCCGTCGGACCTGCCCGCGGTGATCCCGGTTTTTCCGCTGTCCGGCGCCCTGCTGCTGCCGCGCGGACAGTTGCCGCTCAACGTGTTCGAACCGCGCTATCTGGCGATGGTGGACGCGGTGCTTGGCGGCGACCGGGTCATCGGCGTGGTGCAGCCGCGCTTCGATCTCGACGAAGTGCGGCTGGAGGACCGCCCGCCGCTGTGCGCCATCGGCTGCGCCGGTCGCGTGACGGCATTTCAGGAAACCGATGATGGCCGCTATATCATCAACCTGACCGGCATTTCCCGTTTCCGCATCCTCTCGGAGGTGGAGAACGACACGCCATTCCGCATGTGCGCGATTACTGCCGAGCCGTTCGCCGAGGATTTCAATCCCGAAGCGGCGGAGGGCGGTCCGATCGATCGTTCGACCCTGATCGATACCTTCCGGGCCTATCTCGACGCCAACGAGATGGAGACCGACTGGCCGAGCGTGGAGCGGGCATCCAACGAGGTGCTGGTCAACGCGCTGTCGATGATGAGCCCCTACGGGCCGGCGGAAAAGCAGGCGCTGCTGGAGGCGCCGGATCTGAAGGCCCGCTCGGAAACCCTGATCGCCATCACCGAGGTGGCGCTGGTGCGCTCCGACCGCGATGGGCAGGCCCGGCTCAACTGAGCCGCGCTTTGCGTTGCAGGGCAACGAGGGAGTTTGCCATGACCAGTTCCAACGCCGATGCCGAAACCCCGGCCGGCCCGCGCCGGGCAGATCCGAAGCTGCTGGAGCTTCTTGTCTGTCCGCTGACCAAGACGACGCTGGAATACGATGCCGGGGCGCAGGAACTGATCTCCCGCGCCGCCCGGCTGGCCTTTCCCATCCGCGACGGTATTCCCATCATGCTGCCCGACGAGGCCCGGCCGCTGGAGGACTGAGAGCCTCTCCTGCAGGCTGGACGCACAAGGCAAGTAGGAATATCGTCCGTGTCGGAAGGGCCGCTTTTCCCGCAGCCGAAACAGCGGCATGATGGTGCCGTGACCCGGACCGATCCATGACCCGACGCCCCCGTTCCCCCGTCGATCCGCAGGCGGCGGCCCCAGAGCCGTCCGCGCCAGATGACGCCCTTCCCGTGCAGGGCGACGGCGGAGGCGCGGGCTTTGGCGAGCGGCCGCAGGTGGGATTCGATCTGAACCGGCCGCTCAGCGGCTCCATCAGCGACTGGGCGAGCGAGATCGAGGCGGCGGCTGAGGATATCGACGCCGAGACCGCGATTTACGGGGCGCCGCCGGAGCCGCCGGCAGCGGCGAAGGCAGGCGCCCGGACCGCCGCGAAGGCGGCGAAGCCGGCCGCGGACAAGAGCCCGCGCAAGCGCAAAGGGGCTGCGGCGGAGGCGAAAAGCCGGGTCGCCGGCGGTCTCAATCCCGTGGCCGGGCTCGACGTGGCACTGGAGGATGTCGGCTCGCTGCCGTCAACCGCCGTCACGGCGACCGTGGCGGCGCTGGAAAGGCTGATCCAGAGCGGCCGCGCCGAGTTCGGCGAAAAGCCGTGGACACCCCACCGCCCGCCCCGGCCGGAAAAATCGGAGGGCGGTATCGCCTTCCGCTCCGCTTCCCCGTTCGAGCCGCGCGGAGATCAGCCGACCGCGATTGCCGATCTGGTGGAGGGCGTGAACAGCCATGAGCGCACGCAGGTGCTGCTAGGTGTGACCGGCTCCGGCAAGACCTTCACCATGGCGAAGGTCATCGAGGCCACCCAGCGGCCAGCGCTGGTTCTCGCGCCCAACAAGACGCTTGCCGCTCAGCTTTATGGCGAGTTCAAGTCATTCTTTCCCGATAATGCGGTCGAATATTTCGTTTCTTATTACGATTATTATCAGCCGGAAGCCTATGTTCCGCGCACGGATACGTATATCGAGAAAGAATCGTCCATAAACGAGCAGATCGATCGCATGCGCCACTCGGCGACGCGCGCGCTGCTCGAGCGCGATGATGTCATCATCGTCGCATCCGTGTCCTGCATTTACGGTATCGGCTCGGTCGAGACCTATACTGCCATGACGTTCTCGCTGCAGGTCGGCGATCGCATCGACCAGCGGCAGTTGCTGGCCGATCTCGTTGCCCTGCAATACAAGCGCGCCGACATCAATTTCGTGCGCGGTTCGTTCCGGGTGCGCGGCGATGTGGTGGAGATCTTCCCGGCTCACTATGAGGACCGCGCCTGGCGGGTATCGCTGTTCGGCGACGAAGTCGAATCCATCGTCGAGTTCGATCCCCTGACGGGCAACAAGTCCGATGCGCTGAAGTTCGTGAAGATCTATGCGAACTCGCACTATGTGACGCCGAAGCCGACGCTCAATCAGGCCATCAAGAGCATCCGCGATGAGCTGCGGGCCCGTCTGGTGGAACTGGAGAAGGCCGGCAGGCTGCTGGAAGCGCAGCGGCTGGAGCAGCGCACCCGGTTCGACCTGGAGATGATGGAGGCCACCGGCTCCTGCGCGGGCATCGAGAACTATTCCCGCTATCTCACCGGCCGCCTCCCCGGCGAGCCGCCGCCGACGCTGTTTGAATATCTGCCGGACAATGCGCTGGTGTTCATCGACGAGAGCCATGTGACGGTGCCGCAGATCGGCGGCATGT
>DAIPYB010000241.1:0-5050 GCA_036782955.1 Pseudoxanthobacter sp.
TCCGCCGCACAGGCCGCATTCGGCGAGATGCTGCGGACGTGCCATGGCAACCGGGTTCGGCTCTATGCCAGCGATGCGGGGTCGCGGCTCGATCCCACATCGCTGGTCGCCTCCCGGCCGCTCGGCACGCATCTTTATGTCTGCGGCCCCGCCCGGCTCATCGACGGCGTCTTCGCGGCCGCCCGGGCCGCCTGCTGGCCGGAGAGCGCGCTGCATGCCGAAGCCTTCACGCCGCCCCCCAGCGGCGACATCTTCACGGCAACGATTGCCAGCAGCGACGCCCGGATTACCGTTGCCGCCGACCAGAGCCTGCTGGAGGCGCTGGAAGCTGCCGGCATCGAGGTACCCAACGTCTTCCGGGGCGGAGCCTGCGGCGCCTGCTTCACGGACGTGAAGAGCTGCGACGGCACCATTCTGCACAACGATCACTATCTCTCGCCGGAAGAGCGCGAGAGCGGCACCTGCATTCTGCCCTGCGTGTCCCGGTTCGCCGGCCACACGCTGGTGCTCGATCTCTGACCCCGGCGGGAGAACCCGAACGATGGCCTCGCTCACAGAACCGCAGCCGGATTTCGCCGACGAGACCTTTCGCGGCGCCTATCGCTTCCGCAACTCGCCGGCCGCGATCCGGCGTTTCCCCTACCCGTTCGCCGAAGACCGCTATGCCTATTCCATGAACGTCGAGCCGCACCTGCCCGGCCCGGCGGGATCGGTGTTCGAACATGCATTCGATATCGACGAGCATTATGTAGCGGAGGTCAACGATCGCGCCATCGTGCTGCGGCAGGACCCGTCCCGCTGCCTCGCCCTGCCCCACATGATGCCGGCGCAGTGGGACATGCTGGAACTCATCGCCACCGAACTGGCCGGGAGCTATCCGGCCCTTTTCACGCTGGAGCGCAACGGCGACCGCTGGCGCTGGATCAACCGCCCTCTCGGCTTCGACCATACCTTCACGTTCGGCGATGCGGCCAGCCTGCCGCCCGGCCCGGACGGCCCCGTGGGGCCGATGGAATATATTGCCCGGCAGATGCAGGGGGATTTCACCCTGCTCGACCAGCGCGAAGGCAATTTGTGGCTTGATGCCGGTGTACTGACCTCGCCTGGCAACTGGTCGCTGGATTTCGACCTCGGCATGAATTTCATCGAGTGGCATGGCCCGGTGCCGGCAAAGCCGGAAACCCAGCTTTTCCAGCGCGCGCTGCAATATCTGATGGGCTTGCGCACGGGGGCGCCCGTGCGCCGTCTCAACTGGTCCACCACCGTGGAGCCGCGCCTCGACACCGGCCTTGAGGCCTATCCCGACTGGGGATGGCTGCGGCAGGGTGTGACGCGGGAAAATCTGGGCGAAAAGCTGCACATGCGCATTGAACTGCAGTCGCTTTACCGGCTGCCGCGCTCCAATGCCATTCTGTTCTCGATCCGCTGCTACCTGCTGTCGCTGGCCGATCTCGTGACCGTGCCGGGCTGGGGGCCGCGCTTCGCGCGCGTTCTGCAAAACCTTCCGCCGGAGATCGTCGCCTACAAGGGGCTGGCGCCCTATATCGAGCCGATTTCCGATTATCTGGCCGCCCGCTCCGCCGGCTGATGGCGCAAAGCGCCCTTTTCTCCGCCCTCCCCACGTCCTTGAAACGGATCCTCCCTGACATGGTCGCCGATCACTTCATCAAGTTTCCATCCCCGCCGGTTGAGCCGGCCGCGGGTCTTCCCGCCGGCTGGACCATAGTCGCCGGAGAGCCGGTGGCCCGCGGCGCGCGCCACTACACCGCCGATGACGGCTCCGCCCTTGCTGGCTGGTGGTCCTGCACGCCGGGGAGTTTCTCCGTCGTCTATGACAAATGGGAATTCTGCCACATGCTTTCGGGCCGCTGCACCATTACACCGAAGGGCGGCGCGCCGGTCGATCTCGGGCCGGGCGACGGCTTCATCCTGGAGCCGGGTTTCGAGGGCACATGGACGGTACATGAGACTATGACGAAGCACTTCGTGTTCAAGCTTGCGCCAGCCTGACCAGCTTGTTTGCTGTCACATGGACCGTCCGGTCAAAAAGCTGTACCCGGAAAACAAATCTGGCCCGCAGG
This sequence comes from Pseudoxanthobacter sp., assembly GCA_036782955.1. Taxonomy (GTDB): domain Bacteria; phylum Pseudomonadota; class Alphaproteobacteria; order Rhizobiales; family Segnochrobactraceae; genus Pseudoxanthobacter. The sequence continues at coordinate 2,082 of DAIPYB010000241.1, forward strand.
CCCGAATCTCCCGCCTGCGGTGCGGCAACCCGGGACAGGAATGGCGCTGCAGGCAGTGTGGGTCTCCCCATTCTTTTCTGATCTTCTGCTCGTTGCCTGCGGTGCGGTGGCAGCGGCGGGTGTCTGCGTTCCGCTTCTGGGTCGCCGCTACGCCCTCCGACGCAAGGCGGCCGAGGTCGCGCTGACGGAGGCACTGGCCCGCAGCCACGAGGCGGAGCGCTGGTCGGAAAAGCTGATCGAGGCCGCGCCGGTTGGCCTGATGGTGGTGGATGAACGGGGCCGCGTGGTGCATGCCAACCGCACGGCCCTCGCCATTTTCGGCTACGGCGCGGACGAGATCACCGGCATCGCGGTGGAAGACCTGATGCCGGATGACCGGCGGCAGGGACACCCGGACAAGGTGCGGGCGACCTTCTCCAACACGGTGTCACGTTCTCTGGCCTCCAAGGACGGCATCTTCGGCCGGCGTAAGGACGGTTCTGTCTTTCCCGCCGATATCGGCCTCAACACGCTGGAGCGGCGCCCCGGCGAGCCACGCCAGATCGCCGTGTCGGTGACCGACATCACCGAACGCAAGCGCATGAGCCGGGCGCTTGCCGATCAGCTTGCCTTCCAGAACACCCTGATCGAGACCATTCCGCTGCCGATCTACTACAAGGATGCCGAGGCCCGCTTTCTCGGCGTCAACCGGGCGTTCGAGGAGGCGTTCGGCATCAGCCGGACCCAGTTGCGCGGGCGCACCTCACTGACCTTTCCCGATCAGCCGGCCGATCTGCTGCGCCACATCCACGAGCGGGACGTGGCGGTCATCGCCAGCGGCGCGCCTCCCGTCACGGGCGAGGCCATCCAGCGGGTTCTGGCGGATGGCGAGATCCGCGATCTGCTCTGCTGGCGGCGCGTTTTTCGGCTGGCGGACGGCGCCCCCGGCGGCATGATCGCCGCCTTTGTCGACATCACCTCGCACAAGGAAGCGGAGCGGACCATCGAGCGGGCCAAGGAGGCAGCCGAGGCCGCAACCGATGCCAAGTCGATGTTTCTGGCCAACATGAGCCACGAACTGCGCACGCCGATGAACGCCGTCATCGGCATGACGCACCTTGCCCTGCAAACCGACCTGACCCCGCGCCAGCGCGATTATCTGGAAAAGATCCGGCAGGCCGGCAACACCCTGCTCAGCATCATTAACGATATCCTCGATGTGTCGAAAATCGAGGCCGGCCGGCTGGAAGTTGAGAACATCGATTTCGATCTCGACGATGTCATCTCCGGGGTCGTGTCGCTTTCCTGTGGCCGGGCGGACGAGAAGGGGCTCGAACTGCTGGTGGATTTGCCGCTCGACGTGCCGCGCGGGCTGCGTGGCGATGGCCTGCGGCTGGGGCAGGTGCTGACCAATCTCATCGGCAATGCCATCAAGTTCACGCCCGCCGGCCACATCGTTCTTTCCGGCCGGCTCCTGGAAGAAACCGGATCACGCCTGCGCCTCGGCTTTTCGGTACAGGACACCGGCATCGGCCTTTCAGCCGAAGAAAGCAGCCGGCTGTTCCAGCCGTTCATGCAGGCCGATGGCTCCATCACGCGCCGCTTCGGCGGCACCGGGCTCGGGCTCTCCATCGCCCGCAGCCTCGTCGTGCAGATGGGCGGCACTATCGGCGTGAACAGCACGCCGGGCGCGGGGGCGCGGTTCAGCTTCTCGGTGCTCTGCGAGCGTGCCTCCGAGGCGCTGCCGCCGCGCGTGCGAATGCCGGCGGAGGCGCTGCGCGACGTGCCTGTTCTCGTCGCAGGATGCAGCGAGCCGGCCCGCGCGATCATGGCCGATGCCCTGTCGCGCCTCGGGTGCCGGGTGACGAGCGCCGCCACGCCCGACGAGGTCCTGTCGCTGGTTGCGACGCCATTCAGCGTCATTTTCATCGACATCCGCCTGACCGGGAACATCGCGCAGCTTCTGTCGGCATGGATGCAGGGCGGCCCGAACGAACTTCCGCCACCGCGCATCGTCGCCGTCGGCCGTTTCGGCGACGAGAAGCTGCATGACATTGCCGAGACCCTGCACGCAGAGGCGGCGGTGAGCCAGCCCGTCACCGCTTCGGATCTGTGCGATCTCATGACCCGCCTCGTCTGCGAAGACACGGAGGCGACCGCAGCCGGTTCCGCCGGCCCTGCCCCCTATGCTCCCCTGTTGCCCCGGCGACGTGTTCTTCTGGTGGAAGACAGCGAGATCAACCGCCAGATCGCCGGCGAGCTTCTCGCGGCGGCGGGGCTCGATGTCGATATGGCGGAAGACGGGGAACAGGCGCTTGCGCGACTGCGTGCGGCACCAACCGATCATTACGCGCTGATATTGATGGATCTGCAGATGCCGCGCATGGACGGCTTCGCCGCCGCCGCGGCGATCCGTGCCGACGGGCGGCTCACCGACATTCCAATCGTTGCGCTGACGGCCCATGCCCTGCCGGCGGAACGCGAGCGCGCGCTGGCCGCCGGCATGAACGACCACCTGCCAAAGCCCGTCGATCCACAACAGTTCTATGCCGTGTTGTCGCGCTGGCTTGCCGCGCCCGTCGCGGATTTGTCCCGACCGGCACCGCAAGCGACCGCGGTGCTGCCGTCGCGGCAGATCGAGGGCATCGATCTGGCTGCGGGCCTCATGCGGGCGGGTGGAAACGAGCACCTATATCTCGCACTCCTCGCGAGCTTCGCGGCGAGCTAGGGCGATGCGGGCGACCGTATTGCCGGCTGCCTGCCCCATGATCCCGAGGGAGCGGCCTTTATCGCACATCAGTTGCGGGGCATTGCCGCCAATCTCGGTGCGCACGCCATCGCCGACGCTGCCACCGCTCTTGAGAATGCCCTCCGCTCGGACGCGGGAGCGGTGACGGCGGCGCTGGCGGCGCTGTCGGGCACGCTGGTCCCGACCGTGCGCGACCTTGCGAAACTACCCGCGCCGCAGGCTGCGCCGGCAGCGGAACCGC
>DAIPYB010000242.1:0-5022 GCA_036782955.1 Pseudoxanthobacter sp.
CATCTGAATAAACATCTGCCGTATCGATGAAGTTGACACCCGCCTCCGCAGCGCGGGCGACGATGGCATCTGCGGTTGCCTGCTCCAGATCGCCGATGGCCGGCCAGAAGCCGCCGCGCCCGCCAAACGTCATGGTGCCAAGGCAGATCTCGGAAACGATCAGCCCGGTACCGCCAAGTGTCTTGTAGCGCATCATTTCACCCTGTCGCCCGATCGGTGGGAAGCGCGCCGTTCGCCGCGCGCCATCTGCCGTCCGGATCTGGGGTGTCGCCACGAGGAAGAAAACCGGCGTGCCGCTTCACAGGCTGTTTAGCCAGGCTATATAATTCTGGTTTCGGCAAGCGGAGACCAGCCATCGTGGCCCGCAGTGACCTGTTCGACGGACTAAGCGAATTCCTGGCGATTGCCCGAGCGGGCTCGTTTCGCGCGGCGGCGACCGAACTCGGCGTCACGCCGGGGGCGGTCAGTCAGGCCCTGAAGGCACTGGAAGACCGCCTCGGCACGCCGCTGATGGTGCGCACGACGCGCCGCGTGGCGCTGACGGAGGCCGGCGATCAGCTTCTGGCCCGGCTGGGCCCGGCCGCCGATGCCATCGCCGGCACGCTGGAAACACTGGCTGACCCCGGTACCCGGCCGGCCGGTACGCTGCGCCTGCTGGTCCACCCAATCGCCATCCAGCCGGTGCTGAGCCGGGTGCTGCCGGCCTTCCGCCGCAGCTGGCCGCTGGTGAAGCTGGAGGTAACCGTCGATACGACCCACGCCGACCTTGTCGGCGGTGGATTCGACGCGGGCATCCGCATCGGTGAATTCATCGAGCGCGACATGATCGCCATCGGCGCGTCGCCGCCGTTCCGCTGGCTGGTGCTGGGCGCACCGGCCTATTTCGCCCGCCATGGCCGCCCGCAGGTGCCGGAAGATATCGTCCGGCATGAGTGCATCCGCTACCGCCGCCCCGACAAGGGCGATGTCTATCGCTGGGAGTTCGTGCGCGACGGTCATGGCTTCAGCATCGATCCGCCCGGGGCGATGGTGGTCAACGACCCGGCGGTGGTGGCCATGCTGGTGCGCGAAGGGGCAGGGCTGGCCTACACCTCGAGTCTCTCGGTGGCCGGCGATCTGGCAAGCGGTGCAGTGGAAAGCATTCTGGAGCCGTTCTCGCCCGCACCGGACCGGCTCTATCTCTATTTCCCGCAGGCGAGCCGCGCGCAGCCAAAGCTGAGGGCACTGGTTGACGTCTGTCGCCGCTCACTGCGCTGAAAAACGGAGCAAAGGCCTCCGCCCCTGCCCCGTCCCGCTGTCGTATCGTTCAGCGCGCGGCGATCCGTGCGGTGGCTTTCGCCCCGTTCCGACCGCCCTTTGCCGGCACCTCCGTCTTCAGGCACTTGCGCACTTCCGAAGAAGCCGCCACCACGCCGCGTTCCACGAAATCCTCGTGGTTGGTTTCGATGTGGCCGAGGTCGTAGAGATAATTCACCATCAGCCCGTGGGACTGCGCCATGCCCGAGGCTGACACGTCGCCGAGGAAATTCAGCCTCTCGAGCCGCGCACCATTGCCAAGGTGGAAACGGCCGACCGGGTCCGGCAGCCGGCCGTTCGGCAGCCGCGCTTCCAGAAAATAACGGGCGGCGGCGGAAAGCAGCGGGCCTTTCACGGTCTCGGCTGTGGCAGGGTCTTTCTCCCATCCGGGCGTGTCGAGCACCGCTAGAGCGGCGCGCTCGGCCTCCGGCAGCACGCCTTCCGCGTCCTTCGCCCGCTCCGCCGCCAGCCAGCGCGCGAAGCCCGGCACCGGCGAAAGAGTAACGAAGGTCTTCAGTGTCGGCAGTTCGTGGCGCAGGTCCTCTACCACCTGCTTGATGAGGAAATTGCCGAACGAAACACCGGCAAGCCCCTTCTGGGTGTTGGAAATGGAATAGAACACCGCCGTCGTGGCACTTTCCGCGCCGATGGGATCGCGCTCGAGGTCCAGCAGCGGGCCGATGGCGGCGGGAATGGCGGTGGTCAGCGCCACATCCACGAAAATCAGCGGTTCGTCGGGCAATTGCGGATGGAAAAACGCGAAGCAGCGCCGGTCGGGCGGCGCCAGTCGGTTGCGCAGATCGTCCCAGCTTTCGATGACATGCACCGCCTCGTAACGGATGATCTTCTCCAGAATGGCGGCCGGCGTGTTCCAGTCGATGTGGCGCAGATCGAGGAAGCCGCGATTGAACCAGACCGCGAACAGATCGGCGAAGTCGCGATCCAGCCCCCTCAGCGCCGGCTCGTCCTTCAGCCGGGCCAGCACGTCCTCACGCATGCGCACGAGCGCCAGCGTGCCGCCGGGTGCCAGGTTGAGCCGGCGCAGCACCTCGCGCCGGCGCGGTTCGCTGATGCGGTGCAGGTCGGCCACCGCCTTTTCACCCTGCGCCTCCAGAAAGACGCGGGCAGCAGCTTCCAGATCGGCCCTGTCAACGCCGTAGGAATCCGCCAGCAGGCGCAGGAAGCCGGTTCTTTCGGCAGCAGGCGCGGCGGCATAAGCCTCCAGTGCCAGCGAGGCGAGCACCACGCCGGAGGCTTCGCCCCGCCGCGACAGCAGCGCATCGATTGTTTGTTGAAGACGGATGGCGCCGGCCGGCTCCTTCGCCTTGGGGCGCGCACGCAGCGACAAGGATTCCAGAAGGTCCGTGACGAGCCCGGAAACACTCTTGTTGGAAAGGCCGGACAGCAGCGTCTTCATGGCTTTCTCGCCTTCCGTTGCCGCCCGCGGACGAAAGCGCCTGAGCGCCCCGCCGCCGCGGGCCGGTGGAGCCTGTGCGACTACGAGCATAGCACACCCCGGCCGTTGAAATCGCTGCTACCAACGGCGGGGTGCGCGCCGGCCCGAAAACCGGCTTCAGCCCCGCTTCAGGTCGAGCAGGATCTCGCGGGCCGCGTTGGAACCCGGAATGCCGGAAACGCCGCCGCCCGGATGGTTTGACGAGCCGCAGGTATAGAGGCCCGCGAACGGCGTGCGATAGTCGGCATAGCCGGAGGCCGGCCGCTGGAAGAACAACTGATCGGGCGTCAGTTCGCCATGGAAGATATGACCCTGCGGCATCATCAGCTTCTCCTCGATATCCGGCGGCACGAGGAACTGCAGATCGATTATGTCGCTGGTCCAGCCGGGAGCGAATTCCTCGATGGTATCGAAGATGTTCTTCTTGAAATTGTCCTTCTCGGTCGCCCAGTTTCCGCCTTTCAGCTCATAGGGCGCATGGCCGCCATAGAGATTGACGACGTGCTTTCCTTCCGGCGCCAGCGTCTTGTCGAGGATTGTGGGGCAGATCGGCGAGACGAACGGGCGGGTGGAATACCAGCCATATTTGGCATCGTCATAAGCCTTTTCGAGATAGTCCACATCGGGGGCGACGTGCATATAGGTGGGGTAGTCGAAATTGCCCAGAACCTTATCGGCCCGCATCTTCTCAAGAAAGGTGAACTGGGGCGGCCGCTCGCAGGCCACATTCATCTTGAAGGCGGTCGAGAAGGTTCGATAGTTATCGATCTCGCGTTTCAGTTCATCGGGGACCAGACCCGGCCGGATCAGGTTTTGATAGAGGATCTTGGCATTGGCGTTTGAGACGATCGTCTTCGCCTTGTAGACCGCGCCGTCCCTGGTGACCACGGAGGTCGCCCGGTTGCCTTCGATTCCGATTTCCGCGATGGCGGCGTCTGTGAAAATCTCCACGCCGTGGTCGCGGCCATAAGCGGCCAGCGCCTGCGTGATTTTGCCCATGCCGCCTTCCACGAAGCCCCAGCCGCCGGCGCCTTCGTGCTCGCCCATCACATGGTGCATGATGACATAGGCGGAACCGGGCGATTTCGGGCCGAGGAAATGACCGATGGAGGCGTAGTAGGCGAGCACCGCGATGATGCGCTCATCCTCGAACCACTCCTTCAGGAAGTCGTAGGCGCTCATCGTCAGCAGGTCGATGAGACGGTACATCTTGCGGCCGACCTTGCGGTAACGCCAGAGGAAGGAAAGCGAGGCCCGGATCGATTTCCAGTCGCCGCGGGCCGGGTCGAACGGCGTTTCCCACAAAAGCTGCCGGACGATCTTCGTCGCTTCGACAAGATACTTATCGAACAGCGGATAAATATCGGCATCATGCTTATTGAATTTGGCGAAGGACGCCACCGTTTTCTGAACGTCATCGGAGAACAGGATATAATCGTCGCCGCCGAGCGGTGAGATCATATCGGAGCTTTGCAGGAGCTTCAGGCCGTATTTCGACATCAGCTCAAAATCGCGGATCACCCGCGGATGCAGCAGGCTCATCATGTAGGAGAAGATGGAGGCGCGGAAGCCGGGCGCGAACTCCTCCGTCACGGCGGCTCCGCCGATCACCTTGCGCTGCTCCAGCACCGCCACTTTCAGGCCGGAGCGGGCGAGATAGTTGGCGCACACAAGGCCGTTGTGGCCGGCACCGATGACGATGGCGTCGTATTCTCTGACAAGTGCCATGGACGGAAAGCTCCCTGAAGCCGCGGGTGCCGGCAGAGATGCCCTGCCCGGCAAGCCGCACCCGTTGCCGCCGGCGTTGGCGGCCGGCGGGCTTGAGAACGGGGATGAATGCAACGAGATCCGGGCGCCTACCCCGTGAGAGGGCGGCGCCGCCTTTTCAGGCGTGCTCCTGACGGCGTGTGCGCAGGAACTCCAGAAAAACCAGCAGAAGCGTCACGAGAAACAGCACCGTGGCGGCAACCGCGATGGTCGGGTCCACGCGCTCCTGAATGCCGTCCCAGATCTTGCGGGGCAGCGTGTAGACGGTGCGCGAGGCAATGAACAGAGTGACGACAATCTCATCCCATGAAATAAGGAATGCGAAAATGCCGCCGGTAAACAGGCCCGGTTTGATCTGGGGCAGGATGACGTGAAAGATGGTTTGCGCGGCGTTGGCGCCGAGCGAACGGGAAGCCTGCTCCTGCCGCGCTTCCACGGTGGCCAGCGAGGCCGTCACCGTCACCAGCACATAGGGCGCATCCATGATGGTGTGTGCGAGGATC
>DAIPYB010000243.1:0-5014 GCA_036782955.1 Pseudoxanthobacter sp.
CCGCCAGAGCTGTTCGTACCAGTCGAGATCGGCGGCCGCGGGGGCCGGTTCGTCGAGGCTCGGCAGGTACCATGCCGGCAGTAGCGACACTTCCATCGCCATCGCCGCGCCGTCGTAGGGAGGCGGCACGAACAGGCTGCCGTCGGCCTGCGGCACCGGGCCGGGCGCCGGCCGGGCGTGGAAATCGGCGAGAAAATCGATGGCCGTGCGATAACGCTCCGCCACCGGCCGGCCCTCCGCGTCCGTCACGCCCTCGCGGCCGAGATCCTCCATCAGCAGGAAGCCGGTATCGGCATCGAAGGCGGGAATTTCCGGGGCGGAATAGCCGCGTCCGCGCAGCGCCGCCGCCACGGCCACGAAGGGTTCGAGCGTTTCGGCGATGCGGGCGATCTGGCGGTAGCTGCGACCGTCGCGCACCGGCACCTCGTCGCGCCGCACCGGCCAGTTCATCAGAATGCCATGCCGGGTACCGGCGGCGACGGTCTCGAAGGTGCGCGCCGATGCATCGCCGGCGCGGTGGCGACGGCTGGCATGGCGCAGGCCGGCATCGTCCAGAAAGCCGCGGGCCTCGAGGGTGCGTGCAAGGCGGCTCGCCCAGCCGCCGCCGTCGACCGTCAGCCGCGCCTGCCGGCCCTCGCCACCGGGCTCCGGCGTCAGTTCCAGCCACAGCGTGGAGCGCGGCAGCCGATCGCCGGCCCGCTCCGGCCACTCCACAGCACCGCGCCCTCCGCCACGAGGTCGTCGAAGCCCAGTTCGTCCACCTCGCTTTCGTCGCCGAGGCGGTAGAGATCGAGGTGGGCCACCTTCAGGCGGGGCAGGTCATAGGGCTGGATAAGGGTGTAGGTCGGGCTGGGGACTTCCAGATCGTCGTCGTCGGCCAGCGCGCGCAGCAGGGCACGGGCCAGCGTCGTCTTGCCGGCCCCCAGATCGCCGGCCAGCGCCACCACATCGCCCGGACGCAGGATGGATGCCAGATCCTCCGCCAGCGCCACCGTGTCGGCTTCGGTGGCGAGCCGCATTTCAAGGCTGGCCGGCAGCGCCGGGGTCGGAGCATCGGGAGATGTCGCGGGACGGTCGGTCATGATCGGTCACCGGGTTGCCGGGGGTATGCGTCAGGTGCCGGCACGGCGATTGCCGCCGGCGGCCTCGCCGCCGCGCTGGAGGCCGGCGCCGGGGGGCGCGGCCGGAAAGCGGCAGACCACCGTGGTGCCCACGCCTTCCTTGGAATCGATGCGCACGCTGCCGCCGTGCAGTTCCACGAAGCTCTTGACGATGGAAAGGCCGAGCCCGGCGCCGGAGTGCTTGCCGGTGCCCTCGGAAACGAAGCGCTCGAACACCTGATCGAGCCGGTCGGCGGCAATGCCGGTGCCGTCGTCCTTGACGGCGATGCGCACCCCGGCGGCCTCGCGCGCGCAGGCGATCTCGATGCGCCCGCCCTCGTGGGAGTGGCTGATGGCGTTGGAGACCAGATTGAACAGCACCTGCCGCACCCGCTTCTCGTCGCCGACGAAGGTGCCGACATCGCCGGGCACGCGGGTTTCCAGCGTGATGCGGGCCTCGCGCAGGCGGTCGCGCAGGCCCTCTTCGGCGGCCTCGATGGTGCGGGCGACATCCACGGTGCCCAGATTGAGCGCCATGATGCCGGCATCCACCGTGGCCAGATCGAGAATGTCGTCGATGATGGCCAGCAGCGAGGAGGCCGACGACTGGATGTAGTCGGTATATTCGCGCTGCTTGTCGTTGATCGGCCCGAAGCGGGTATCGGCCAGCAACTGAGCAAAGCCGATCACGGTCGTCAGCGGCGAGCGCAGTTCGTAGGACACATGCTGAATGAAGGTGTCCTTGAGGCGGTCGGCTTCCACCAGCGCTTCGTTACGCTCCATCAGCGCGCGTTCGACCTTCACCGAATCGGTGACGTTCACGAAGGTTGCCAGCGTTGCGCCGTCCGGCAGCGGCACGGTGGCAAAATCGATGACGCTGTGGTCGGGGCGCTCCAGCCGGCCGGCGACGCGTTCGCGGCTGTCGGCAAGGCCGGTGACGGCGCCGGCGATTTCCGGCCACGCACGGCCGGCGGGATCGAGCGGATTGCAGGCGTGGGTGACTTCCGCCACATGGGGCCGGTCGGCGAGACGCGTCTCCTTCAGCCCCCAGATGGAAGCGAAGGCCGGGTTCCACAGCCGCAGGCGGCCATCCGAGCCGAACACGGCTACGCCCTCGGCCAGATGGTCCAGCGTTTCGCCCTGAACGCGGATGAGGTTGTTGTAGCGGCTTTCCAGATCGAGCCGCTCGGTCACGTTCTCGTAGACATAGGTGACGCCGCCCTGCGGATGCGGATTGGCGATGACGCGCAGCGTCTGCCCGTCCGGCAGGTGCCACCAGTGCTCGCTCGTTTCCACGGCGCGGTAGGCCGACTGCATCTCCGCTTTCCACGCGCGGAAATTGGCTTGCTCCGGCAGCTTGCGGGTGGCGCGCAGGGCATCCAGAACGGCGCCGTCCTCCGGATTGCTTTCCAGAAAGGCCGGCTCCAGTCCCCACAGCGCCCGGTAGGCGGCGTTGTAGAACGTCAGGCGCCGGTCGGCGCCGAAGATCGCCACCGCCGTCGCCAGTCCGTCCAGCGTGCGGGCGTGGAATTCCAGCGTGCGTTTCAGCGCGCCATGGATGCGTTCAAGCTCGGTCACGTCCACGGCTATGCCGCCGGTGCCGCGGCTGGTGCCGACTTCCACCACGTCGAACACCCGCCGCTCGCCGGCGCTGATGGCGGCCAGTCGCTCGCGGGCCTCTCCGCTCGCCGCCTCGCGCCGCGCCTCGCCGAGGCGGTGGCGGTCCTTGGTGTCGATGAGTTCGATCTGCTCCAGAACCGCCATGTCGCGGTCGGCGGCTTCCACCGCGCGGGCGTAGGCCGTGTTGACCCACACCAGCCGGCCCTCGCCGTCGCGCACCCAGATCGGATGGGGCAGGCTTTCCACCAGCGTGCGCAAGGCCGCGGTTTCGCCGGCCAGCCGGGCGTTTTCCTCCGCCAGCGCGCCGAGGCGGCGCCGTTCCTCGCCGATATCGCGGAAACGGATCAGCACGCCGCCGGCGCCGCCACGCCCCGTGGCCTCAACCACCGTGCCGCGCAGGGTGCCGAGCGTCAGGTCGAAACGCGGGCTGCCCTTCTGCAGGGCCTGAATGGCGATGAAAAGCTGTTCGGCCGAGGTGCGCGTCAGCCAGCTGGCGAAATCGGTGAAAGTCGCCGGGTCGGCCGGGGCTCCGGCGCCGGCGGGCAAGCGGCCGGCGACTTCGGGCAGGCGGCCGTCGCGCATCAGCACGGTGCGCTGGTCGTCGAAATCGACCATCGCTTCCGCGCGCTGGGTGCGCTGGTTGTTGGCGGCCATCGCCTCTTCCAGCGCCGTGGCACGCGCGGCGGCGGCATTGCGGGCGCGGGCATAGGCCAGCGCACAGGCGGCGGCAAAGCCCAGCGAGCCCACCACCGTGGCGGCCGCCAGCACCGGCAGCGGCGCCCCGAGCCCGGCGACCGTGTCACCCGCGGCCCACGCGGCATCCACCGGGGCGGCAAGCAGCAATGCCGCCGCGCCAGCGCCGAGGGCAGGCCGCGCGCCAGAACGCTGTCGCAGGTGCGGACGGCTCCGCTTCACGCGCCACTCTCCTTCAACGCCGGACTGTACGGGAACACTCGAATCACGCTTTCCGGCACCATAGCGCGGGCGCTCCCCTGCCCGCAAAGACCACGCACTGCGATCCTTGCCGGGAAACGTTTACGAACCGTTTACCGTGTCCTCATGTCCACACCCGGCGCGACGCTCCCTCTTGTCGCAGGGCGCGCAAGGATGTTGGACTGAGGTCGTTCCGCACCCGCTGAAGGCACCGATTCATGCCGGATTTTCCCGCCGCCTATCAGGCCAGCGAAGGCTCGCCCCTGTCCGTGGACAAGGCCTTCTACGGCCGCATCGCAGAAGAAACCGGAGCGCGCACCCTGCTGGAGCGCTTCATCATCCCGATCCGCACCGGGCGGGCGTGGAAGGTGCCGAAGGGGCACGTCTTCCGCATCACCACCGAGGACGGGCCGCAGGTGGGCGATCTCAATATCTGGAGCGCGGTCAATCCGCGCGAACGGCTGTGGGCGGCCCGCACCCGCCAGCTTCAGGCTGCCCATGTCACCACCTTCGACCGCCTGTGGTCGAACCTGCCCTATCTGCGCCCGCTGGCGACCATCACCGCCGACAGCCTCGCCGGCTATGGCGTCGATGAATATGGCGGCCGCGTACACGACCTGCTCGGCACCCGCTGCGATCCCTATGTGAACCGCATGCTGACGGGCGAGGACTTCGACTTCTGCTGCCACTCCAACCTGACGCGGGCGGTGGCGCCCCACGGCCTGACGGAAACCGACGTCCACGACGTGCTGAACGTGTTCCAGTGCACCGGCCTCAATTCGCGCGATCAGTATTTCATGCGCGATTGCCCGGCCCGGCCGGGCGATTTCCTTGAATTCTTTGCCGAAACCGATCTCCTGTGCGCCTTGTCCACCTGCCCCGGCGGCGACCTCTCGGTGCCGCTTTGGGGGCCCGAGGCGCGCGATCCGCTGGACGTGTGCCGGCCGCTGGGCGTGGAGATCTACAGCCTTGGCGAAAGCCTGCTGGAGGGCTGGCGGGAGCCGGTCTTCGCCTACGAGGCCTATCGCGGCGCCCACGGGCTGCGGCTGCCGACCCCACCGTGGGCATCATGAGGTCCTGACAAAAAGAAGCCGGGCCGGGGCGCATGGCAGCCCCGGCCCGGTTGCGATGTGGCGACGGCGCTCCGGCTCCGTGCCGGAGCGACCCTCAGTACTTGTAGTGGTCCGGCTTGTAGGGGCCTTCCTTGCTGACGCCGATATAAGCGGCCTGTCCGTCGGTCAGCTCGGTCAGCGTCACGCCCAGCTTGGCGAGGTGGAGGCGGGCCACCTTCTCGTCGAGGTGCTTAGGCAGCACATAGACCTTGTTCTCGTACTGCTCGCCGCGGGTGAACAGCTCGATCT
>DAIPYB010000244.1:0-5013 GCA_036782955.1 Pseudoxanthobacter sp.
CGTTTGTCAGGGTTGCCCGGACCGCGGGGGAGGCGGCTGGCTGCATCCCCGCCTTGAGGAGTTTTGACGATGACGGATCCGGTGTTCTTCGCGGTTCCCGAACCGATGACGGTGGAAACGCTGGCCGGCATCGGCGGCGGCGAAATCGTGCGTGGCGACCCCGGCCTGTTTCTGGCCGGCGTGGGGCCTCTGGACGAAGCCGGTCCGGATCATCTGAGCTTCATCGATAATCCGCGCTATCTCGGCCAGCTTGCCGAAACCCGGGCGGGGGCCGTGTTCTGTCCCGCCAAGTTTGCCGACCGTGTGCCGGAAGGGGTCGCGGTCATCGTTGCCCGCCAGCCTTATCGCGCCTTCGCGCTCGCTACGTCCGCGTTCTATCCGCAGGCCGTGCGTCCGGCCGGCATCGTGCGCGGCAGCGGTATTTCTCCGGCAGCCCATGTCGATCCGGCCGCACGCCTTGAGCAGGGCGTGACGGTGGAGCCCGGTGCGGTGATCGGGCCGGAGGCGGAAATCGGCGAAGGCACGGTCATCGCCGCCAATGCCGTTGTCGGTGCGGCCGTGCGCATTGGCCGGCATTCCTATGTCGGTGCCGGGGCCGTGCTGCAGCACGCGCTGGTGGGTGATCGCGTCATCGTGCATCCGGGCGTGAAGATCGGTCAGGACGGGTTCGGCTTCGCGATGGGCGCCGGCGGGCACCTGAAGGTGCCGCAGATCGGCCGCGTCGTGATCCAGAACGATGTCGAGATCGGCGCCAACACCACCATCGACCGCGGTGCCAACCGCGACACAATCGTCGGTGAAGGCACAAAGATCGACAATCAGGTTCAGATCGGTCACAACGTCGTCGCCGGCCGTCACTGCGTGATCATCTCGCAGGTGGGCGTCTCCGGTTCGACGATACTGGATGATTATGTGGTGCTGGCCGGCAAGGTGGGTCTGGCCGGGCACCTGCATCTCGGCATGGGGGCGCAGGTCGGCGGCGGCAGCAATGTCGCCCACGACATCCCGGCCGGCGAGCGCTGGATCGGCACGCCGGCCCAGCCGATCCGCGAATGGACACAGGAACGACGCGCTCTGGCCGCGCTGGCGAAAGGCCGCCGGTCGGGCGAGACGAAGGAAGACGAGGAGCCCAAACGGTGACGGTTGAGCAGGACACCCCAGACCGCGCGGACGTGACAGTCCCGGCCGAGACGGCGCCCGAGGCGACTGCCATGGGTTCGGCCGATATTCTCCGTATTCTGGAGATGTTGCCCCATCGCTATCCGTTCCTGATGGTGGACCGCATCGCGGACATGCTGCGCGACGAGTCCTGCATCGGCTACAAGAACGTAACGTTCAACGAGCCGCATTTCCTCGGCCATTTCCCCGGCCGGCCGGTGATGCCGGGCGTGCTCATCATCGAAGGCATGGCCCAGACGGCCGGTGCGCTGTGCATTCACGCCCGCAGCAACAAAGCGGCACCGACGGTCGTCTATCTGATGACGATCGACGCGGCGAAGTTCCGCAAGCCGGTTATGCCGGGCGACGTGTTGGAATATCACGTCAAGAAGGTGCGCAACCGCGCCAACATCTGGAAGTTCCACTGCGACGCCATCGTTGCCGGCACCCGGGTGGCCGAAGCGGACATCAGTGCCATGCTGGTTGATGCGTGATGGCGGAAATCCTGTCTGAAGCCCCTGCGATTGCTGCCGGCATCGACGCCAGCGCCGTGGTGCATCCGACCGCCATCGTCGAGGCCGGCGCCGCTGTCGGCCCGGGGGTGAAGATCGGTCCGTTCACGATTATCGGGCCGGAAGTCAGCCTTGGGGCCGGCGTCGAGGTCGGTTCGCATGTCGTGATCGGCGGGCGCACCAACATCGCCCGTAGCGTGCGGATTTTCCCGTTCGCGGCCATCGGCCTGCAGCCGCAGGACCGCAAGTTTCGCGGCGAGCACAGCCAGCTGGAAATCGGCGCCGAGACGGTGATCCGTGAATATGTCACGATCAACACCGGTACCGAAGGCGGCGGCATGGTGACCCGCCTCGGCGAGCGCTGCCTGCTGCTGGCGCATGCCCACGTCGGCCATGACTGCCAGATCGGCAACGACGTGCTGCTGGTGAACAACGTCATGCTCGGCGGCCATGTCACGATCGAGGATTTCGCCAGCCTCGGCGGCGGATCGGCTGTGCACCAGTTCGTCCGCATCGGCGCGTATGCGTTCCTTGGCGGTTTGTCCGGGCTTGAGCACGACCTCATTCCTTTCGGCATGGCCATCGGCAACCGCGCCCATCTGGCCGGGCTGAATCTCGTGGGCCTCAAGCGACGCGGCTTCCCGCGCGAAGAGATCCACGCGCTGCGGCGTGCCTATCGGGCATTGTTTGCCGATGAGGGCACGCTGTCGGAGCGCACCGAGCGGGTTGCGGCGGAGTTTCCGGCGCAGACGGTGGCGACCGTCACGGCCTTCATCCGGCAGGGTGGAGACCGGTCGCTGTGCACGCCCGACGCTCCGCCGGCGGGTGCGTGAAGGTCTGGGGCCGGGCCCGGCGATGTCGCCACGGCGGCCCGGCGTTCTGTTCCGGCGTGTCCTGCTTCGGCAAAACTGCTGCGAAGGGACCCTGCGGCGCGGGGTTTTAGACAATGACCACAACCAGCAATGCGGCGGCAACGCCGCTTGCCATCATCGCCGGCGGCGGCGTGCTGCCGGCCGAGGTGGCCTCCGAGGTGATCGCCACCGGTCGCCGCGTGGTTCTGATCGGCATTCGCGGCGAGGCGGACCCGGCGATTCTCGATCCGCTGGGCCAGATCACCGACAGCGTGCGGCTGGAGTGGCTGGAGTGGGGCCAGATCGGCCGGCTTCTGGCACTGCTGTCGCATGAAGGGGCCAGCGAGGCCATTCTGGCCGGATCGATTTCCCGCCGTCCGGATTTCCGCTCCATCGTCGGCGATTTCGGTACGCTGAAACGCCTGCCGCGCATCATTGCGGCGATGGTCGGCGGCGACGACAGCCTGCTTACCCGTGTCATCGGCCTGTTTGAGAAAGAGGGCGTCACCATCGTCGGCCTCGGCGCGGTCGCCCCGCGCCTGCTCATCGGCGATGGCCCGCTGGGCAGCCGGCGGCCGGACAGCCATGCACAGCAGGCGATTGCGGCCGCGGCCGCGGTGGTCACTGCGCTTGGCCAACTGGACGTCGGGCAGGCCGCCGTTGCCTTCGGCCGGCGGGTCGTTGCCATCGAAGGCGCGGAGGGTACCGACGGCATGCTGGAGCGCGTCGCCGTGCTGCGTCAGGTGGGTCGCATCGGCCGGGCCGACGAGGCGGGCGTTCTCGTGAAGGGCATCAAGAGCGGACAGGATTTGCGTGTCGACCTGCCGACCATCGGGCCACATACCGTGATTCGCGCCCATCAGGCCGGGCTGGCGGGCATCGCCGGCGAAAGCGGCCGCGTGGTCGTGGTCGATCGCGCGGCGACATTGGCCGAGGCGGAGCGCTGCGGGGTGTTCATCACCGGCTTCCGCCGCGTGCCCGCGGGCGCCTGAAGCCGGCATTCCGCAGGGCAGGCCTGTCAAAGAGGGTAGGCCCTGCGCGGCCTTTCGGGAGGCATCATGGCGCAAGAGGCTCTTTCTTCGCAGGCAGGGGTGCCGGCACTGCCCGTGCTGACGCTGTTTGTGGTGGCGGGCGAAGAATCCGGCGATCAGCTTGGCGCGGCGCTGATGCGCGCGCTGCCGGCGGAACTGGGGCGGCCGGTGCATTTTATCGGCGTCGGCGGCGAGCGCATGCACCGTGCGGGGCTGACGTCGCTGTTTCCGCTGTCCGATATCGCGGTCATGGGCGCGACCGAAGTGATTGGCCGGCTGCCGACGATTCTGCGCCGCATCCGCGAGACCGCCGCGGCCGCAATCGCAGCTTCGCCGGATGCCGTGATCATCATCGACAGCCCGGATTTCACGCATCGCGTCGCGGCCCGCGTCCGCAAGGTGCGGCCCGATATTCCGGTCATCGATTATGTGAGCCCGTCCGTCTGGGCGTGGCGGCCGGGCCGGGCGCGGAAGATGGCGGCCTATGTCGATCAACTGCTCGCCATTCTGCCGTTCGAGCCGGATGCGCACCGCCGGCTCGGCGGGCCGCAGTGCGCCTATGTCGGCCACCCGTTGCTGGATCATCTGGGCGAACTGCGCCCGGAGCCGGGCGAGCGCGCGCCGGTGGGGCAGGGGCGGCCGGTGCTGCTGGTGCTGCCCGGCAGCCGGCGCAGCGAAGTGAGGCGGCTGCTGGAGGATTTCGGCCGTACGCTGCCGCTGATCGAAGCGCAGACCGGGCCGCTTGAGGTGCTGCTGCCGGCGGTGCCGCATCTGGCCCAGCAGATCGAGCAGGCCGTTGCCGGCTGGCCGGTGAAGCCGGTGGTGGTGCAGGGCGAGGCAGCGAAGCGGGCGGCTTTCCGCAGGGCGCATGCGGCCCTTGCCGCGTCCGGAACGGTTTCCCTCGAACTGGCGCTGGCCGGCGTACCGATGGCCATCGCCTATCGGCTCGATGCGATCTATCGCTTCATCAAGCAGCTCAACCGCGTCTTTCCCATCGCCAGCGTCACCTCGATGGTGCTGCCGAATATCATTCTGGGCGAGAATGTCGTGCCGGAATTCCTCGACGATCAGGCGGCGCCCGAAAATCTCGCCGCTACCGTCGTGCCTCTGCTGCGCGACAGCCCTGAACGCGCGCGCCAGCTTGCCGCGTTCACGCGGCTCGATCACCTGATGGCGCTCAAGGACGGCGTCTCGCCTTCGGTCGCGGCCGCGCGCGTGGTGGCGGATGTTCTGGCCCGCGGGCGGGATGGTGTCCGCCCGGCCTGACAAGGCGCGGGGACACCCGGGAAGGGGCTGTCAGGTGCCCCGTGAAGCCATTGAATTTAACCGCAGAGTGCTGACAGCCCCGGGGACGCCCGGGGATGTGTCCTTGTGTGCCTCACTTCGCAGGTGAGGTCATGAGGAGCGGCCATGGCGGCCGGAGAGCCGGTTGCGGTTGATTCGCAATCGCTGGCCTGCACA
>DAIPYB010000245.1:0-4989 GCA_036782955.1 Pseudoxanthobacter sp.
GCCGAGCGCCAGCACGATATCGGCATTGCGCCGGGCGGCATCGGCCAGAACGGCGCGGCGGCCGGCAAGGTTCGTCACGTCGCGGATGGGGCCCCTGGTCGAAAACTCCGTAGCGATGGCAACCGATACCAGCAGGATCGCACCCACCAGCGCCGCGATGCCGATGGCCGGATGGAACAGGAAACAGATGGCCACGTAGAGCGGCATCCACGGCATGTCGAACAAGGCCAGCGGACCGCCGCCGGTGACAAAAGCCCGGATCTGGTCGGCATCGCGCAGCACCGCGCCGCCGTCGCTGTTGCGCAGCGTCATCGGCATGCGCAGCAGCGCCTGAAACATCGGCCCGGACACCGCCTCGTCGAATACCGCGCCGATGCGCACCATCATGCGCCCGCGCACGATGTCCAGCAGGCCCTGAAATGCGTAGAGCATGGCGATCAGCAGCGTGAGGCCGACCAGCGTGGGCACGCTGCGGCTGGGCAGCACGCGGTCATAGACCTCCAGCATGTAGAACGAGCCGGAGAGATAGAGCACGTTGATGACGCCGCTGAGCAGCGCGATCGACACCAGCGCCGAGCGGCAGGCCGACAGGACGCCGCGCACGGCATCGCCCAATGTCAGCGGTTTCGCCGCCGCGCCCCGGCCAGCCGGACCCGCCATCTGAACCCCCTTGCCCGCCGCGCATACCCGCGCGCCCCTGCCCGCCACAAGCCCGGCGACACCGCCGCTGTGCCCCGCCGGTCGCCCGAGCCCAGCGACACCCCCGGAGATGCGAAGCCCCGCAGGACACACCTACCCTGAATGGATTCGCCGGCCATGACGGCAAGGTTACACACCGGAGACCCGTTCGCTTCCGGCAAAATATCCCCGCTCCTTGCCGGCACCGGCGACATTCCCTCCGATGGCGGCATCCCGCCGGCGGAAGCCGCCGCAAATGCCCTTGATCGCAACAAAAAAGCCCGAACGCATCTGCGTCCGGACTTTGTCATTTCTCAACGGCCAAAGCCATGGCCTGCAACGGATATCCCGCACATGCCTGCAAGAACGCACGCCGGCGGCACTCCGCCCCCGGCCGGCCAAACTCAGTTCGGGCTGACCACAAGACTGATCGGCAGGCCCGACGGCGTGCGGATGGTGCCGGACCATGCCGGCGGCGTCTCCAAGACCTCATTTTCCGCCTGCACCGCGGCAATCGCATCATTCAGGGTCGATGCGGCGCTGGGAGATGTCCCCACGCTGGCGGGCAGTTCGGAGGTCACCGCCGTCGCTTCCGGCGAGAACACGGCAACCGCGACCTCGGCCGTTACCGCCGGCGAAACGCCCTTCTGCGTGGCCACGACGCCAAGCACCGCCGGCACATAAGCCGCATAGCCGGGGTTATCGTAGACGACCTCAGCCACCTTGCCGATCAGGCCGGCAGTGTCGTTCGCATAGGCTGCGAACAGATCGACGAACTTCTGCTGCAGGGCCTCATAGGCATCGTCATATGTGACGGCTGCCTGCGCAGCCCCGACAGGCGCGAGGGCCAGCCCGGCAGCAAGAAAATAGGGGGCAAGACGCATGCGAGGCTCCACCCTGAAATTGAAAAAAGCTCAAAAGCCGCTTGAGAGATTAAATACCATGCTGCAGCGCGACAGGTCAACAAAACACGTCAACACTCTCATGGGATGACGAGTCTAACGATGCAATTTCGCAACACGCGACTATCTCTAGACTCTAGGATAGAAAATATATGTCGATAATTCTTCACAACAAAAATTGTTGCTAAACAATCAAAAACTGAACATCTAGCCCTGAAAGACGCACGCAGGTGAGACGTCCCGTTATGTAGGCTCCGGTATCGATATTAATTCTGTTCGGCTTCAACTCCGGCAATTCCGAGGGTGTATGCCCATGCACTACGACTTTGCCGAACATTTCCCGCGAACTCAGGAAGGGCTCCCGAATCCAGATCAGGTCATCGATAACCTGATGCTCCAAAGGAATTCCCGGCCGCACGCCGGCATGGCAGAAGAAATAGCCGCCGACCGAGTGAGTAAGCCGCAAACCCTCCAGAAAGCCGATCTGGGCCGGGTCGATACGCGCCAGCAGCGCATCGCGTACCCGCTCGGGATCGCCCCCGGTGCGGACAGCCTGAATATCGATGCCATAGGAAAAAAGCGTCTCCAGCGCACCGAACTCTTTCCAGCGGCTGATAATCTGTGGCTGCTGAAGGAATTCGCGCATGACGAACTCATGATTTCCCATGAGCGTCACGATCGGCGTGGGAAAGTCGGCGGCTGTCAGCCGCGCCAGTACGCCGGCCGAATCGGGCCCGCGATCGACATAATCCCCCAGAAACACCGTCTGGGCCGAGAGGCCGGGATGGGCGGCGCAATCCTTCTCAATTGCCTGCGCCGCGCGGGCCAGCAGATCCGCACGGCCGTGGATGTCGCCGATGGCATACACCACCTGCCCGTCGGGGACCATCGCCTGCGGGCCGGAGAGCGGCTCCGCCGCCCGCCCCTTCCAAAAGCGCCAGCGCATCGTCGAACCCATTCAAATCGCTGCCGACCGGTCATGCCGGCAGGCCACACTACCGTGACAGGTTTGCACCCGCCCGGCGGCCGGGGAAAGCAGTTTATAGCTGCCCGCTCAGGCTGAGGCTGACCATGTTCTGCGAATAGCTGTTATCCGCGTCGCCCTTGCCGTTCTGGCGGGTGAACTGATAGCTCGCCACCGCGCTCCAGCGCTCGCGCAGGCGATAGGTGCCGGCAAGGCCGAGGCCATAGGCATCCTTGTCGCTGCTCGAATTGCCGTAGCTGGCGGTGCGGATGTTGAACAGGCTGCCCGCCACCGAGAGCGCGTGCGATATCTCGTAATTGAACGACAGCGATTCCGTCAGCGTCTTGGCAAGGTTGCTGGCCACGACCACGCTGTTATCGCCCCGCACCGTGGCATAGGGCGCGGTTATGGCAATCGTCTGGTCGGCACGCAGCAGCAGAGTGAGCTTGCGGGTCGCCTCCCAGCTGATGCGGCCACCGAACGCCGGCGCGGAGAGCGTGCCGATGCTGGCATCGTCGAATGTTTGCGACTGATAGCCCGCGAAGATCTCGCCCGAGAACAGACTGAGCCGCCGGAAGCCGAAGCCGGCCGTCGCGACATAGCCGAGAGACGAGCCGGCATCGCTGTCATAAAGCGTCTTGGCGAGGGGCTCGACGAACACATAGGTCGCAGGCGAGAACGACCAGCCAACCCGGCCGCCGAAGGTGGTCGTATTGTTGTCAGAGCCGGGAATATAGACTGCCGACTGCGCCGAGACCGGGGCTGGCGTATCGTAGCTGATATAATTGTAGGCGGCCTTCAGATCCGTGAAGAGGTGGCTGTTGAACTCTTTGTGGATCACAGCATTGAAATCGACCTGATTATATCCCGTCTGATCGGCATAGACCGGCTTGCCGGCATCTGTATAGGCGATCACGCCGGGATAATAATATCCGTGGAAATAGCTGGCCGAGAAGCGCGCCGTCAGGTCGCGCATGATCTCCCAGTCGTGGGTGATCGCCGCGCGGCCGGAAATGGTGTTGTCGCGCACCTGCCCGGCGCCGTTGCTGACCGGCGAGGTGTAGATGAGGGCATTGGCGAAGGCCGAGATTTCGGTGGTGTGAATGCCGTTGGACTGGGTCGCAATCGCCGCGGGCCGCAACGCCAGCGCCCATGCCCCCACGCCGCCCTTTGCCTCGCCGAACACATTGTCATTATAGGCCATGCCGGCGCCGAAAGTGCCGCGGCCGATCCAGTCGCCCAGTTGCACGGTCTGGGTGCTGCTGTTGCGCAGCTGGAACATGTCGAACGCCGCGGACATCGCGCTCGGCGTGTTCGTGCCGGATACCATCTGCGGATCGGCGCCGCGCCCCTGCTGCTGCTGTTCGGACTGTGCCGGCTGCTGCTGCGCCCGAGCGGGCGTAGCGGCAGCCGGCATCAACAGCCCCGCCGCCCCGACAAGGAGCAGAACGGCCAGCCAGCCTGTGCAGCGCCCGGATGACATCGCAGCTCCCGCGTTTCCACGCAAAGGCCGGCCCGCGCCCCGCCCGCCCGGCGGCCAGACGCCGCCGGAGATCGCCGGACCGACGCGCCCCATGCTCAGAAATAGCGTTCGGGCACGCGCACGACGTCGCCGGGGAAGACCGGCACCTCGGGCGACAGCGGATATTCCTTGAAAGGCCCGGCGCCATTGCGCTGGATTTCAACGCGCGCATTGCTGGCGCGATAGGTCGGCCCGCCGGCAATCGCCATCGCGCTCATGATGTTGAGGCCGGCCTGATAGGAATACTGGCCCGGCCGCACGACCTCTCCCATGATGTAGAATGGGCGAAACGACAGGATCGTCACCGTGATGCGCGGATTGGCAAGATAATCGCCGGTCAGCTTCGCGGTCAGCAGCTTCTCAAGCTGGATTTTCGTGAGACCGGCCGCCTTGACGGTTCCCGCCAGCGGCACGGAGAGGAAGCCGTCGTCATCGACGGTAAACTCGCCGGAGATGGAATCCTCGCCGAAGACCGTCACCTGCACCTTGTCGCCGGAGGCCAGCGTCTGCACCGGCGGCGCAGCATTGCGGATTTCGACGGCGTTCTGGCGGGCCTGATCGGAGGCCCGGTCGCAGCCGGTGAGAAACAGCGCCGCCAGCAGCAGCGGCAGTAACAGCATCAGGCGCAGCAGCGGCCAGCCCACCGCCATGCCATTCGCCCCGAACCGTCCGGTCCGCGCCTGCGATGCGATCATTCCGCCGCCCTCTTCGCCGTACTCTTGCCGCTGTATTCCTGCCGCCGTGCGCAAGCCGGTTGCCCACCCCGCAAGCCCGCTACGTCACACTTGTCCGCGCCTGCATCGCGGCGACCGCCACGCAGGCTACGCCCGCGCAAGCCGCGGCATGGGCGACTGAATACCCTCCAATCCAGATACATCAACGTCGAAGGAAGAGTCTTCGTCTTCCGCAAAGACCGTCAACAC
>DAIPYB010000246.1:0-4987 GCA_036782955.1 Pseudoxanthobacter sp.
AGATGATGAACATCGGGAACAGCGGCAGCCAGTACCAGTTCAGGAACGACAGCCACGGCAGACCGATCATGGTCGCCAGCCCGCTCGTCTCCTGCGCACGCACCACTTCCGAGAGATTCAGCGTGCCGGCGCACATCAGGACGGTGACGACGACGAAGCCGATGGAGACTTCATAAGACACCATCTGCGCCGCCGAACGCAGGGCGGACAGGAACGGATATTTGGAGTTCGACGCCCAGCCGCCGATGATGATGGAATAAACGCTGAGCGAGGAAATCGCGAAGATGTAGAGCGTACCCAGGTTCAGGTCTGCAATCACCCAGCCGTCGGCGACGGGGATGACGGCCCACGCACCCACCGCCAGCAGCACCGAGATGAACGGCGCGAGCAGGAACAGCACCTTGTTGGAGCTGGCCGGAATGGTCGGCTCCTTGAGAATGAACTTCAGCAGGTCGGCAAAGGACTGCAGCAGACCCCACGGACCGACGACGTTCGGGCCACGGCGCAGCTGCACGGCCGCCCAGATTTTGCGGTCCGCCAACAGAACGAAGGCGATGCAGATCAGCAGGACCACGATCATCACCAGGCTCTGAATGATCGTGATCAGAACCGGGAACCCGTAATCCGCCCAGAAACCGGAGGCCGTCATCGACTAAACCCTTCGCCCAAAAACCGGTGGCCCGCAGGCCTGCTTGCGCCCCGGCCGCCTTACTCGGCGGCCTGAGCCACCCGCGCCTGCGCCAGCGCCGAACACTCCGCCATCACCGCCGAAGCTCGGGCGATCGGATTGGTGAGATAGAAGTCCGTCACCGCCGGCGCGAACGGCACAGATACCGTCTCGCCACCACGGGCCGCCAGCGCAACGATCTCCGCCGGATCGGTTGCCTCGAACACATCGCGCTTTGCGAACCGCGGATGAGCGGAAACGAGAGCCGTCCGCAGATCGCCCAGCGAGTCATAGGGAAGCTGGGCACCGACCAGCGCGGACAGTGCACGCAGGATAGCCCAATCCTCGCGCGCATCGCCCGGCGGGAAGCTCGCCCGGCTGCCGCGCTGGATGCGCCCTTCGGTGTTGACCCACGTGCCAGACTTCTCGGTATAAGCCGCCCCCGGCAACACCACGTCGGCGCGGTGCGCGCCGGCATCGCCGTGCGTGCCGATATAGACGACGAACGCCTTGCCAAGCTTCGTGAAGTCGATCTCGTCGGCGCCCAGCAGGAACAGCACATCCAGCGCGCCCTTGCCGGCGGCATCGATGATGCCAGCGGTATCGAGGCCGCCCGGAGCCGGCACGAAGCCGATATCAAGCGCACCCGCCCGCGAAGCCGCGGTGTGCAGCACGGAGAAGCCGTTCCATTCCGGACCGACGGCGTTGCTCGCGACCGCGACGCGGGCGGCAAGCGACAATACGGCGGCGCCATCGGCGCGCGTCAGCGCACCCTGCCCGACGATGATGAGCGGGCGGCTGGCGCCCTTCAGCACCTCGGCAAACGGGTGACGCCCGGCGGCGATATCCGCAAGCGTCTCCGGCCCGGCACCGAGATAGCTGGTCGCATAATTGAAGTTGGCCGGAGCACCGACAACTCCGATCGGCAGCGCGGTCTTGCGCCACAGCTTGCGGATGCGCGCATTGAGAACGGCCGCTTCCCAGCGGGGATTGGTGCCAACCAGCAGAATGGCGTCGGCCTGCTCCAGCCCCTGAAGGGAGGCGTTGAACAGATAGCTCGCCCGGCCGAACGCCGGATCGAGCTTGGTGCCATCCTGACGGGCATCATAGTTGGAGACGCCGAGGCGGCCGAGCAGGTCCTTCAGCGCGAACAGTTCTTCCACCGACGCGAGGTCGCCGCCCAGCGCGCCGATACGGGCCGCCGCGGTCTGCTTCACCTTGTCAGCGACAACGGCCAGCGCCTCGCTCCACGAAGCCGGCACCAGCCGGCCGTTGCGGCGCACATAAGGCCGGTCAAGACGCTGGGTGCGCAGTCCGTCCCAGATGTAGCGGGTCTTGTCGGAGATCCATTCCTCGTTGACCGCCTCGTTCAGGCGCGGCAGGACGCGCATCACTTCGCGGCCACGACTGTCGACGCGGATGTTCGAGCCGATCGCATCCATGACGTCGATGGACTCGGTCTTCGTCAGTTCCCACGGACGCGCCTTGAAGGCATAGGGCTTGGCGGTCAGCGCGCCCACCGGGCACAGATCGACCACATTGCCCTGCATCTCCGAGGACATCGCCTGCTCAAGATAAGTGGTGATCTCGGCATCTTCGCCGCGACCGATCAGGCCGAGTTCGGAGATACCGGCAACCTCCGTGGTGAAGCGGACGCAGCGCGTGCAGTGGATGCAGCGCGTCATCACCGTCTTCACCAGCGGGCCGATATACTTGTCCTCAACGGCACGCTTGTTCTCGTGATAGCGCGAGCCGGAGATACCGTAGGCCATCGACTGGTCCTGCAGATCGCACTCGCCGCCCTGATCGCAGATCGGGCAATCCAGCGGGTGGTTGATCAGCAGGAACTCCATGGTTCCTTCGCGCGCCTTCTTCACCATCGGGGTGTTGGTGAACATCTGCGGCGGTTCGCCGTTCGGGCCCGGGCGCAGATCCTTCACCGACATGGCGCACGAGGCGACCGGCTTCGGCGGGCCGCCCTTCACCTCGACAAGGCACATGCGGCAGTTGCCGGCAATCGACAGCCGTTCATGGAAACAGAAGCGCGGGATCTCGGCACCCGCAGCCTCGGCCGCCTGCAGGAGCGTGAACTCCGCCGGCACCTCGATCACGGACCCGTCGACGCTGATCTTGGCCATGTCTCTCCCCGCTTCTCAGGCTGCCACCAGACCGATGCGCCGGCCGATGCGGTAATTGACCTCTGCCCCGGTAAGGGACTTTGCCGGCGCGCAGGCCGGCGTTTCAAAACGGCGCCTCGTGCGCCGCCTCATTCCGCAGCCGCCAGGGTGGTGCCCTGCACGCTGCGGCTCTTGTAGCTGTCGATCCGCTGCTCGATCAGCGGACGGAAATGGCGGATGAGGCCCTGAACCGGCCACGCGGCGGCATCGCCGAGCGCGCAGATGGTGTGACCTTCAACCTGCGTCGTCACCTGAAGCAGGAGGTCGATCTCCTCCTTCTCGGCATCGCCCGCAACCAGCCGTTCCATCACGCGCCACATCCAGCCGGTGCCCTCGCGGCACGGCGTGCACTGGCCGCAGCTCTCATGCTTGTAGAAATGCGACAGGCGGGCGATCGCCTTGATCGGATCGGTGGACTTGTCCATCACGATCACGGCGGCCGAACCGAGGCCCGAGCGCAACGCACGCAGGCTGTCGAAATCCATGTTGGCATCAGCGATCTGGTCCGCCGGCACCAGCGGCACCGAGGCACCGCCCGGAATGACGCAGAGCAGATTGTCCCAGCCGCCACGGATGCCGCCGCAATGGCGGTCGACCAGCTCGCGGAAGGTGATCCCCATCTCTTCTTCGACGGTGCACGGGTTGTTCACGTGACCGGAGATGCAGAACAGCTTGGTGCCGGTGTTGTTCGGCCGGCCGAGCGCGGAAAACCAGCCGGCACCGCGGCGCAGGATGGTCGGTGCAACGGCGATCGACTCGACGTTGTTAACCGTAGTCGGGCAGCCATAGAGGCCCATGTTGGCCGGGAACGGCGGCTTCAGGCGCGGCTGGCCCTTCTTGCCTTCAAGGCTCTCAAGAAGCGCCGTCTCTTCGCCGCAGATATAGGCGCCACCGCCGTGATGCACAAAGAGATCGAAGTCGTAGCCATGAATGTTGTTCTTGCCGATCAGGCGGGCCTCATAGGCCTGCTTGATGGCCGCCTGCAGATGCTCGCGCTCGCGCACGAACTCACCGCGCACATAGATGTAAGCGGCATGAGCGCCCATCGCGAAGGACGCGATCATACACCCTTCGATCAGATGATGCGGATCGTGTCGCAGGATCTCGCGGTCCTTGCAGGTACCCGGCTCCGACTCGTCGGCATTGACGACCAGATAATGCGGCCGGGGACCGGGATTCTTCGGCATGAACGACCACTTGAGGCCGGTCGAGAAACCGGCGCCGCCGCGGCCGCGCAGGCCCGAGGCCTTCATCTGGTCGATGATCCAGTCGCGCCCCTTCGCCAGAATGGCCTTGGTGCCATCCCACGAACCACGCGACAGGGCACCCTGCAGGCCCCAGTCCTGCGTGCCATAGATGTTCGTGAAGATACGGTCTTTATCGGACAGCATAGCCGACCCTCCCTCTCGTCACGAACTCTTGGCGGGGTCGGCCGGGGCCACCGGCGCGGCGCCGGTCAGCTCGGGCTGTCCCACGGACACGAAATCGGCGCCCGGCACCACCGGCGTGGCGCGGGTGAAGGCAGCAGTATCCGTCAGCGAGGTCAGGCCCCCCTTCGGGCCGCCGTGCGGACGGTCGATCTGGGTGCCCGGCTGCGGCGGATTGCCGGCGGCAAAGCCATCGATCAGCGCGGTGAAGCTCTCGGGCGTCAGATCCTCGTAGGTATCCTTGAAGACCTGCACCATCGGCGCGTTCACGCACGCACCGGCGCATTCCACCTCTTCCCACGAGAAATCGCCGTCGGGCGACAGCGTGAACGGCTGTTCGGCGATGCGCTTCTTGCAGATATGGATCAGATCCTCGGCACCGCGCAGCATGCAGGGGGTCGTGCCGCACACCTGAATGTGCGCCTTCTTACCCACCGGCGAGAGCTGGAACATGGTGTAGAAGGTGGCAACCTCCAGCACGCGGATCTTCGGCATCGACAGGAATTCGGCAACCCAGCGGATCGCCGGCTCGCTGACCCAGCCTTCCTGCTCCTGAATGCGAAACAGGATCGGAATGACCGCGCTCTGCTGGCGGCCTTCCGGATAGTCCTTCAGCTTCTCGCTGGCCCACGCCAGATTTTCCGGCGTGAACGTGAAGCTCTCGGGCTGGACGGGAGAGAGGCGACGGACGGACATCAGCGATCCACCTCACCGAA
>DAIPYB010000247.1:0-4985 GCA_036782955.1 Pseudoxanthobacter sp.
GCGCCCTTCTGTGGGCAGCAGGCCGAGCGAAATGCCCAGCGCCGCCAGAATGAATGAGAATTCGCCGATCTGGCCGAGACCGGCGGCAACCATCAGTCCGGTCCGCACGGGGAAGCGCAGCAGCGCCACCATCAGGAACGCCATCAGGCCCTTGCCGACCACGATCAGCAGCACGACCGCGATGACCTTCAGCGGCTCGCGCAGGAGGATCGACGGATCGAACAGCATGCCGACGGAGACGAAGAAAAGCACCGAGAACGCATCCTGCAGCGGCAGGGAATCGGCAGCAGCGCGGTGGCTGAAATGCGACTCGCTCAGCACAACGCCGGCGAAGAACGCCCCGAGCGCGAACGACACGCCGAAGATTTCAGCCGCGCCATAGGCGATGCCGAGCGCAATGGCCAGCACCGACAGCGTGAACAGTTCGCGCGAGCCGGTGCGCGCCACCTGTTTCAGCATCCACGGCACCACGCGCGGGCCAAACACCATGGCAATGATGGCGAAGGCGGCAACCTTGCCCAGCGTGATCGCCAGCGTCAGCGCCACAGGCATGTCGCTGACCGCCGCCGCGCCGTGGCCATCTGCGCCCGCAGCATGGCCGCCGAGCACCTCGGCGAAGGCCGGCAGCAGCACCAGAGCCAGAACCATGGCCAGATCTTCCACGATCAACCAGCCGACCGCCACGCGCCCGTCCGGCGTGTTGACGAGATTGCGCTCCTCCAGCGCCTTCAGCAGCACGACCGTGCTGGCAACCGACGCCGAAAGCCCCAGCACCAGCCCTTCGCCCAGAGGCCAGCCCCAGAGGCTGCCAAGCCCGATGCCGGCCAGCGTGGCCAGTGCGATCTGCCCGATGGCCCCAGGAATGGCGATGCCCTTGACCGCCAGAAGATCGGAAGCGGAAAAATGCAGGCCGACGCCGAACATGAGCAGGATGACGCCCATTTCGGCCAATTGGCCGGAAAGCCCGCCGTCGGCGACAAAACCCGGCGTGAAGGGGCCGACGAAGATGCCGGCGACGAGATAGCCGACCAGCGGCGGCAGCCGGAGCCGGTCTGCCAGATAGCCGAAGATGAAGGCGAGAACAAAGCCCACCGCGACGGTGGCCAGCAGATTGGCTTCATGCTCCAAGGCGTGTTCCCCCGATCGCGGAGCGGCAGATGAATGCGGCCGCGCCGCCGCGACAGGTGCGGGGCGCCGTAAGGTGCGAATACGGGGCGCGGGCCGGCAGGATGTGGGCCGACAGGGTGCATGAGGAGGCCGGCACTGTCCAGTGCGCGGAAGGGGTCTTTCCCGGCTCCCGCGCGGCAGATGTTGCGTTGGCCGCCAATGTGCGCAATTCCTTTGCGGCACGATGACAGGTAACCGACGCTCATGAACGGCACGGCCGCCCCGACGAATCCCAGACGCGACCCGGCACAGCCGGCGAACCACCCGGCCACGGAGCCGCCGCCCCCGCACGGCACGGCTGCCACGAGCGCAGGCACAGGCGCCGGGGTAGGACTGGGCGAGCGCCAGAAGCTGTTCATAGGCCAGATGGACGACGGGCGGGTCAGCGAGCGGCGGCGCGAGATTCTGGAAGCGGCGGCACTGCTCTTTGCCGAACGCGGCTATGCCGCCTCCTCGATGCGCGATATCGCGGAACGGGTGGGGCTGCTCGGCGGCTCATTATATTACCACATAAAATCGAAGGAAGCGCTGTTCGTGGAGGTTCACGACCTAGCGCTGGAAGACGCAGCCGTCCGCATCAGGGCGTCGATCCGCGGGCTGGACGATCCTTGGGCGCGCCTCGAGGCGGCTTGCATCCAGATGCTGGAAATCCAGCTCGACCCGCATTCCATTACCATGCCGCTCATGAATGACTTCCGCGCCGTGCCGCCGCCCGTGCGCAGCCGGCTGGTGGCAAAACGCGACGACTACGAGCGTATCTTCACCGATCTCATCGCCGCCCTGCCGCTGGCAGACACGGTCGACCGCAGGCTCTATCGTATCCTGCTGCTGAGCCAGCTCAACACGGTCAGCACATGGTACCGGCCGGAAGGGCGGACGCCGGAGGACATCGGCCGGCAGATCGTGTCCATCTTCCGCCACGGCGCAACGGCATGATCGGGCAGCCGGCACTCGGGGGGGCGGCGACGAATACGGCAATGATCCCCCCTAACCGCCAGCCGCGCGACCGCTTGACGCGTGGCGGCATTTTTGATCTGTTGAATCAAACAATCGTTTGGTAGAGCGAAGCCAGACGGAACAACAAGGTGGAGACGGCCGTGCAGGGTGAGCTCGAACCGCGTGAAGCGATGGAGTTCGATGTCGTTGTTGTCGGCGCCGGTCCGGCCGGGCTTGCGGCCGCCATCAGCATCAAGACACGCGCCGCCGCCCGTGGCGAGGACGTTTCCGTCGTCGTCGTCGAAAAGGGTGCCGAAGTCGGCGCTCACATCCTGTCGGGGGCGGTCATCGATCCGTCGGGGCTGGATGCGCTGGTGCCCGACTGGCGACAGGACGATGCCCGACCGCTTACGACCGCCGTGCGCGAAGATCGCTTCCTGCACCTGACCGAGACCGGCGGCAGCCATGTGCCCGGCTTCCTGATGCCGAAGCTGATGCACAATGACGGCGCCTTCATCGGCTCGCTCGGCAATGTCAGTCGTTTCCTCGCCACCCGCGCCGAGGCGCTGGGGGTGGAAATCTATCCCGGCTTCGCGGCCACCGAAGTGCTCTATGACGACGCCGGCGCGGTCACCGGCATCGCCACCGGCGACATGGGCATCGGCCGCGATGGCGAGCACAAGCCCGAGTTCACGCGCGGCATGGAGTTGCACGCCCGCTATACGCTGTTCGCGGAAGGCGCGCGCGGCTCCCTCTCCAAGCAGGTGATCGCCCGCTTCCGGCTCGACGAAGGCCGCTCGCCGCAGAAATACGGCCTCGGCATCAAGGAACTGTGGTAGATCGCGCCTGAGAAATTCGACTCCGGCCTCGTCCAGCATTCGTTCGGCTGGCCGCTGAACAACAGCACCGGCGGCGGCTCGTTCCTCTATCACTTCGAGGAAAATTTCGTCGCGGTCGGCTTCGTCGTCCATCTCGACTACTCCAACCCGACCCTGTCGCCGTTCGAGGAGTTCCAGCGCTTCAAGACCCATCCGATGATCCGCGACACCTTCGCCGGTGGCAAGCGCATCGCCTACGGCGCGCGGGCCATCACGGAAGGCGGCTGGCAGTCGGTGCCGAAGCTGGTGTTTCCGGGCGGCGCGCTGGTCGGCTGCGCGGCGGGCTTCGTCAACGTGCCACGCATCAAGGGCAGCCACAACGCCATCCTCTCCGGCATGCTGGCGGCGGAAGCCGTCGATCAGGCTCTGGCCGAAGGGCGCAGCCACGACACCCTTTCGGTCTACGAGGACGGCTGGCGCGATTCGGCCGTAGGCCGCGACCTGAAGCCTGTGCGCAACGTGAAGCCGCTGTGGTCGCGCTTCGGCACCCGGTTCGGCATCGCCCTCGGCGGAGCGGATATGTGGGCCAACACGCTGCTGGGCTGGTCTCCTTTCGGTACGCTGGCGCACAAAAAGCGCGATTGCGACAGCCTCAAGCCGATTTCAGAGGTGACGCCGATCGCCTATCCCAAGCCGGATGGCATCCTGACCTTCGACCGCCTGTCGTCGGTCTTCCTCTCCAACACCAATCACGAGGAAGATCAGCCCTCGCACCTGCGGCTGGCCGATCCGACCGTTCCCGTGCGGGAAAACCTGCCGCGTTATGGTGAGCCGGCGCGCCTTTACTGCCCGGCGGGCGTTTACGAAATCGTCTACGGCGATGAAGCAGCCAAGAGCGATCCCCGCTTCGTCGTCAATTCGCAGAACTGCGTACACTGCAAGACCTGCGACATTAAAGACCCTGCCCAGAACATTACATGGGTGCCGCCGGAGGGTGGCGGCGGCCCCGTTTATCCTAATATGTAACGGACGCCACCACGGGGAATAAGCCGGGAACCCGACGATGACCGCCGATTGCCTTGTCAGGCCTGTCCGTGCCTTTCCGTGCCGGAAGAACGACCTGACATTTGCGGCGCATCATTGCGGCAACCGGCCCGCCGCGCTCTGTTCGGCGGCAGATGAGCCCACAACCCCGCCAGAAGCGGCGCGTGGCCTTTCCGCGCGCGGCCCTGCTGGCCGCACAGGCGGCGGGCCGCTGTCGCACGCGCTCCGTGTCGGGGCCCCCGCGGGCATGGCGTCATCCCATCTCGAATGCAGGGGCGGCAGCAGCCGCCATCCTGTTTCAGGCATCGGTGGCGATCTCGGCATCGCCATGGTCTCGGAGGCCGCATAATGGAAGCCATTCGCAAGGTCGGTGTCATCGGCGCCGGCACGATGGGGTCAGGCATCGCCGCCCATCTCGCCAACGCGGGCGCCGAAGTCGTCCTGCTCGACCTCGACGCCAAGGTCGCGGCCGGCGGCGTCGAACGCCAGCTCAAGGCCGGCGGGTTCATGGCGCCGGCCTTCGCCGGCCGCATCACCACCGGATCCACCACCACGGATCTGTCGCTGCTCGCCGATGCCGATTGGATCATCGAGGCGGTTGCCGAGCGGCTGGACATCAAGCAGGCCCTGTTCGCCGCCATCGACGGCGTGCGCAAGCCGGGCTCTACGATCTCGTCCAACACCTCCACCATTCCGCTCGCCCACCTCGTGGAAGGCCGCGACGATGCTTTCGCCGGCGACTTCCTCATCACCCATTTCTTCAATCCGCCGCGCCACATGCGCCTGCTGGAACTGGTTGCAGGCCCCCGCACCCGGCCGGAGGTGACCGAGCGCATCCGCACCTATTGCGATGTCGATCTCGGCAAGGGCGTGGTGGACTGCAAAGACACCCCCGGCTTCATCGGCAACCGCATCGGCTGTTACTGGCTGGCCGCCGGCTTCGGCGAGGCGATCCGGCTCGGCATCGACGTGGAAGATGCCGACGCGGTCATCGGCAAGCCGTTCGGCATCCCGAGCACG
>DAIPYB010000248.1:0-4974 GCA_036782955.1 Pseudoxanthobacter sp.
ACCATGCCTTCCCGCCCGGTCATGCGGCCTGCCAGCCGCAACATCGACACCGGCACGGGCAAAAGAAGCGGCGTGCGGCCCAGCGGCGCGGCAAGGGCGCGGATCAGCGCCGGGGTGGAAAGGTCGCCCGCGTCGCAGATGTGATGCAGGGCAAACGGGCCGGCAACGGGGCGCGTCGCGGCCGCGACGATGGCATCGGCCAGATTGTCGGCATGGACGAGGCTGCGGCGGTTATCCACCCGCCCGAAAGGCAGCGGCAGGCGACTGCCGGCCAGCCGCATCAGCAGCCGGAAATTACCCTTCACGCCCGGGCCGTAGACCAGCGGGGGGCGCAGCGCCACCACCTCAAGGCCGGTGCGGGCGGCGATTTCCGCCAGTCCTTCCTCGGCGGCGCGCTTGGAGCGGCCATAGGCATCCTCCGGCGCTCCGTCGCGGGGGGTCAGGGCCGGGCCGCCCTCGGGGCTGCGCTCGCCGGCAGCCTTGAGGCTGGAAAGGAACACGAACCGGCGCACGCCGGCGTGCGCCGCGGCCTCCGCCAGCGCCAGCGCGGGGGCGGTGTTGGCCGCCTGGAAGGCGGCATCGTCCTGCGCCGTCGCGGCGGCTGTGCGGGCGGCAAGATGCACGACCACCGTCGCACCCTCCACGGCGCGGGCGAAATCGCAGCCGGGCCGGGTCAGGTCGCCGGTTTCCAGCAGATGTTCACGGGGGCTCTCCGTGGCCAGCGGCGCGCGGGCGAGAAGGCGCACCGCCATGGTCTCCCGCGCGAGCCGTCGGCGCAGCGCCGTGCCGACAAAGCCGCCGGCACCCGTCAAAGCCAGCATTGATGCCCCCAGAGTTCTGCCCGGTGGCCCAAAAGACCACCGTGGCCGCTGCGGCATGTTGCCATGGCCGCGCAGCCGTCGTCCGCTCCCCGCGCCGGGTGCAATTGTTCCGCTCCGGCATCGTTGTCCTGCATCTTTCACAGCAAAGCGGCCGTGTCGAGGCAAACACGGTCGCCGGCGGAAGCGCGGGTGGGCGGCCGGTTGACGCAACGGCACGATTGCACAACGATGCCGCATCATGCTCAATGTAAAAGGACACGTGTCCCGGACAGGCTGTCCCGCTGGGGGGAAGGCCCGTCTTGCAGGGCGCCCCCGCCCGAACAGGGCGGGGACGGGCAGAGCGGACCTGATGCGACGAGCAGGTATGAAATATAAACTGGTGATCTTCGACTTCGACGGCACGCTGGCCGATTCGATGCCGTGGTTCCTGGATATCGTCGATGGCGTAGCCGACCGGTTCAACTTCAAGAAGGTTGATCGCGCCCGGCTTGACGATCTGCGGTCCATGAGCGCGCGCAAACTCATCGAGTTGCACGGCATTCCGCTGTGGAAGCTGCCACGCATCACCCTTCATCTGCGCCAGCTCGCCGGACGCGACAGCCATCTCATCCCGCTGTTTCAGGGGGTGGACGAGCTGTTCCGCTTCCTTGTGGAGCGCGGCGTGAAGATCGCGGTGGTCACCTCCAATACGGAGGCGAACGTGCGCACCATCCTCGGGCCGGATCTGACCGGGCTGGTATCGCATTTCGAGTGTGGTGCCACCATGTTCGGCAAGAAGCCGAAGTTCCGCAAAGTGCTGCAGAAAAGCGGTTTTCCGGCCCACGAGGTGCTGTGCGTGGGCGACGAGATCCGCGATATGGATGCCGCCGCGGCATCCAACATTCCGTTCGGGGCCGTTTCGTGGGGCTTTACCCGCGTGGAGGCGCTCGAGGCCCACGCCCCCTGCACGGTATTCCGGCAGGTTTCTGACATCGCCGAGTGCGTGGCTTGAACTCATCGCTGCCCGCCGCTGCCGTCGTGGCGGTTTCCGTGACAACCTTCCACACCGCCGACCGCACCGTGGCGGCGATGCTGGAGAGTTTTTCGCGGGCGGTCGCGGTGGCGGTCTCCGCGCGGCCGGCGTTGTCGTTTCGCCTGCATCTGGTGGACAACACGCCGGCGGGCACGGACAGGGCGCGGCTTGAGGCGCTGCTGCAGCATCATCTGGCGGCAGGGCTGCCGGTCGCGGCCGACATTCTCTCCGGCCATGGCAATGTCGGCTTCGGTGCGGCCAACAATCGCGCGCTGCTGAACGAGACGGCCGACATTCTCGTCGTCGCCAACCCCGACCTCGTCTACGAGCCGGAGGCGTTTCGCGCGCTGCTGGAGGCATTCGACAGCGATCCCGCGGCCGGTGTCATTACCCCGGCCTTTGTCGACGAGCATGGCCACGCCAGCCACCTGTGCAAGCGGTATCCGTCCTTTGCCGTGTTGTTCGGTCGTGGTTTCCTGCC
Source organism: Pseudoxanthobacter sp. (assembly GCA_036782955.1). Classification (GTDB taxonomy): domain Bacteria; phylum Pseudomonadota; class Alphaproteobacteria; order Rhizobiales; family Segnochrobactraceae; genus Pseudoxanthobacter. The sequence goes on from DAIPYB010000248.1 coordinate 2,315, forward strand.
CGGGCGGCTGCGGCGGTTCATCGCCCGGCCGCTGGCGGCCTATTCCATGGATGACAAGTCGGCTGGCGCGGATTTCCGCCAGCCGCCGATCGTCACCGGCGCTTTCATGGCATTTCGCCGGGCGGTGTTTCAGGCGCTCGGCGGGTTCGACGAGCGCTTCTTCCTCTATTTCGAGGATTTCGACCTCAGCGTGCGGGCCGGCCGGGTAACCGGCATCCTGTTCGCCCATCGGGTACGGATGCTCCACGAGGGCGGCGATGCCGGTCGCAAGGGCCTGCTGCATGTGCGCCTGTTCAGTACCTCGGCTTTCCGCTTCTGGCTGAAGCACGGCTTCCGCCTGTGGCAGGTGCGCGACGAGCCGCCCCGCCGCCGCTGAGGCCCGTAACCTTACAGGCCGGCCACGATCACGGTGAAATTCTCGCCCAGCCATTCGCCGTCGTCGTGCCAGCGCAGGGTGAAGGCGATTTCGGTTCCGATGGCGGCCTCGGCGGTCGGGAGGTCGGCGATGTGCAGGCCGAAGCCGGTGTCGCTGGTTTCATCGTCGCGCACGCTTGCCCAGCCGTCCATGGTCCAGCGCACCGTTGCCGCGCGCGGCAGCTCCAGCCGCATCAGCTTGCCGGCGGGCAGGAAGCGGCGCTTGTGATTGAAGCGCCACGGCCGCACCGGCGAGACGATGCGGTTGTGCTGATAGCGCCGCACGGTCTGGGGCGGCATGTCGAACACCGTGCCGTCGGCAAGCGAGCGCAGCAGCTTGATGTGTTCCGCATGCGCCCACACCAGTGGCATGGCCGAGCCGGAGGGGCGGCCGCGGAACAGTTCCCGATCCGGCAGGTCCGGCCCGTCCCACACCTGTTCCGGCAGCATGCCGCCGTCGCTGGCGCTGGCTTCGAGCGTGGCGAGCAGCGCGCGGGCGGCATCGGGCCGGCCGGCGGCGATTTCATAATGGGCCCGCTCTGCAGCCAGCAGCGGCCATGGCCGGCCGGTGCCGGTGCCGTTGAAGGCGTGGCCATCGTCGTGCTCGCCATAGCCGTCGCCGTTGTAGCGTCGCCACAGCGGCCCCTGTGGCAGTTCCACCCGGACCGTGGCGTCGATAGCGCGCACGGTAGAGACAATGCGCGGGTCGTCTGCGGCTCTGAGGCCGAAGCGCACCAGCGCCAGCGCATCGGGGCTGACGAGACGGGTTGCCGGCGCATCGCTCTCGCCGGGCGGCCGGTTCTTGATGGGCACGAAGCCTTCCAGCGGCGAGGCGCAGTCGGCGGTATCGGGCGGGGCGATGCGCACATAATAGCCGTCGATGCCGAGTTCGCTGCACAGCGGCGTGCCGGTGGCGAAGGTCCAGCGTTCGATCTCGTCGTTCCAGGTGTCCGCCGTCTCGCGCAGATAGCGCGCCGCATCGCCGAGGCCGGCTTCGTCCGCCATGTCGGCCGCAGCCAGCAGGGCGGCGATTTCCACGGCAAGCGTGAACGGCGAATAGCCGGCGTCCTCCTCCCAGCGGTCCTGACCGGTTACCGGGCCGTTGACCACCAGAAAGCCGGCCGCCTTCAGCACCATGGGCAGGAAGTCCGTCCGCTCCTGCGCCGAGAGCACGCCGTTGCGGCCCAGCAGATCGGCAAGCAGAACGGGGAAGGCGCACTCGTCCATCTGTACGCCGTTCCAGTAGGGCCGCCCGTCGAGCCACATGTTCTGCGACCAGTGCCCGTCCGCCTCCTGCACCGAGCGCAGGTAGGACAGGATATCGCGGGCATGTTCGCGTGCGCCGGCGGCCAGAAACCCGCCCGCGGTTTCCACCAGATCGCGCGGCCACACCAGATGGTAGCCGCCGAGGTCCTCGTCGCCCTTGCTGTAGCCCCACGGAACGGAAAGGCTGGCGATGGCCGCACCGGGAAAGGAAACTGGCTGGTGGACCGCAAGAACGGCGGTGGAGATGCGATAGGGATCCACGCCTCCGACGCCGTCCACGCGGTCGAGCGGCATGAGGCGGGACTGGTAACCCTGCCAGACGGCGCAATAGCGCTGCGTCAGCGCCGGCACGCCGGCCTGCAGCGACGCCAGCGCGCGCTGGGCGGCCTCGTCCGCCTCGCCGGTGGCGAAGGCCAGCGCAAGGGTGAAGGCGCCGGCCGCTGCGTCGAGGTCGATTTCTCCGACGAGGGCGATGTTGCCGTTTTCCGCTTTCAGGAAGCGCTCGGCCAGAAAGCCGTGGCGGTGCAGATCCTGCCAGCCATCGGAAGCGCCGACGAAGCCGACGGAGCGGGCGAGCCACGGCACCGAGGCGGCCAGCGCCAGCCGCACATGGCCGGAGCCGGCGGCAAACAGCATCGGGTGGCCCTTGTAGCTGCCTGCCCAGCCGGTGTTGCCGGCCCCGGCATTGACGATGTGCGGTGCCAGCAGCGCATAGAGGCGATAATCATCGCGGCTGCCGGCGAGTGCCTCGAAGGTGATTTCCTGCACCACGGTATCGCGGGCGGGATCGGACAGGATGTGCTTGACGATGCGATAGCGGCCGTCGCGGGCGGTGTTGACCACGCGAAAGGCCGGCACGCCGGGCGCGAGCATCGCGATCTCGTGGGTGGTGGCGCGCTTTTCCTCGGAAAAATAGCCGTCCGGCCCGGTTACGATCAGGCCGAAATCGCGGGTGCAGGCGCTGTCCACGCGCGGATAAT
>DAIPYB010000249.1:0-2439 GCA_036782955.1 Pseudoxanthobacter sp.
GCATGCCAAAGCTGAATGGCTGCGCGGTTAGCCACCAGTCCTGACATTTGCCCGCAAGGCGACGCCCTTTTCACTCAGGCACACCCGCTGCAGGCGTGGGTCTCCGGTAAGATTCACCCCCAGCATCCTGCAAAGACGCCGCCGGGAGATAGAACCCTCACGGCTCTCCCCCCGGATCGCGCGCAGCATCGCAGCCAGATCACGGGCCCGGATTGGCTGTGCAGTTCCCTTCGCCCTCAGCGCATTATCCGATACCGGCAGCACCATCGCCTTTTTGCGCGCCGATCCGGGCAAACTGGCCCCGCGGGTCACCTGCGCAGAAGGCCGCGCACAAACCGGCCGATCCCTTGCCCGATACCGCGCAGCCTGCTCCTCAGCCCCGACTGGGATGCAAACATTTCGGTTCCGGCTGGCGGCCCCACTGCCTGCGGTGCGGGATGCGGCAGCGCCGGTGCGGCTGGCACGGTAAGGTCCTGTGCGCCGACCCCTTTCTCGACAACCTCGCGGGATACAGGACCAGCCCGGTCAGCGGAAACCGCAGCCACATCGGGCAACGAAGCGATTGTCTCCGGCGACGGAATGACCGGCGGTGTGGCAGAGAGCGACGCAACAGGCGCCGCTACCGAGGCGGCATGCTCCGAAACAGGAGCCACGGGCAGACCGGGGAGTGTCTCCTCCTCCGCCGGCTCGGCCTCTGTCGCAGATGAGAATGCCGCCGGGCGCAGAGGCTCGCCCCCTGCTGCGGGATGGGCAGGAGAAGAGGCCTCCACGCGGGTCTGCCGGGCATTGCGCTCCGGCTTGCGCGCTGCCGGCTGGACAGGGTCGCCAATGAGCCCCCAGAACCGCGCGATCTGCAGGCTGGAGGCAATTCCGGCATCGAGCAGGAATGGCCCCGGCTCTCCGCCGCCCTCGTCGGCATGAAGGCTGTCCACCGGCGTGCCGTGTCCGAGACCGGCAATGCGGTGATCCTCGACAACTACGGCCCCGCTGTCGTCCAGCCAGCGCCGGCAGGTGTCAGCGCCCACGCGGCGGATTTCCGGCGCATGGGCACCGACTGCGTGCAGGGCGGTCCATTGCTTCACGCTCTCATCGGCATTGGCCGGCACCACCACGGCATCGGCCGTGCCGTGCCACAGCGAAACGCGCGGCCAGCCCGATGGTGAAGCCGGTTCGCCCCCGCCGGCCGACGCGGCCTCGCGGGCGCGCGCGGCCCATTCGTTGGCCGGGCGGATGCGTCCCTCGAACATGGCATGCAGGGCATCGCGAACATTTCCGGCGGCGCCGAACGGCACACCGGCCACCAGCGCGGCGCCGGTAAAATGGCCCGGATAGGTTGCCAGCAACGCCGCAGCCATCGACGCCCCGGCCGAAAGTCCGGTGATGAACACACGTCGGCGGTCGAGTTGATGATGAACGATCATCCAGACGATCATCTGCCGGATGGACGCTGCCTCGCCGTGCTCGCCGGCGGCATCGACCGGGCTGAACCAGTTGAAACAGCCCTTGGGATTGTTGAGGCGCTTCTGCTCCGGCACCAGCAGCGCGAAGCCATGCCGGTCGGCCAGCCCGACCCAGCCTGCTCCGGTGGCGTAGTCCGGACCGGCCTGTCCGCAGCCGTGCAGCACCACCACCAGCGGAGCGCCGGGCGCCAGCCCCTGCGGGACATAGGCCCATAACCGCAGATGGCCGGGATTGCCGCCAAAGCCGATAATGCGCCGGAAACCGTCTTCCGCCGGGCGGACCGTCGCCGCCGGTTCGGCAAAAACCTGCGTCATCAGGCTTTCCCAGTGCCGCCGGCGCGCGGCAAGATCGTTCAGCGTCGATGCAAGACTGGTCCGTGCAAGACCGATCGGTGCAAGACTGGCCATGGTGTGCTCAGATCTCCAAAGCCCCCGTTTTCACGATCGCGCCGGATGGCGCGGCTCACTCTCTCCCTGTTTTCCGCCGTTCACCCCTGCGGATCCTGTTGTCAAAATGGATGTTGCGCCGCACAAATCAAGTTTGCAACGCCGCAAGGCCGGACCGCGCCCGGCGCATGCCGCGTTTGGCCGACCACAGCGCCCGCCAACTGCTGAGCCGGCGCACAAAATCGAAAAAATGCAGACACCTCTTGAAAGGGCAATCCGACCGGCCTATGTTATGAACAACCGAGCCAGACTTGAGAGCACGGTTGAGGGACGGACGGATGTACTCCGACTTCCCGTGTTGTCGCCGATGGCGGACCGCAGCGTACCGGATTGGTACGGTCCGGGATCTGATGTCGGAAGGTCTGGTTCGAGCCCCGGTCCGTCAGGCCCTTCGTGGCCAGACAGACTGGCGGCACTGACAGACGCTAATGCGGCAGGGCGCACACAACGCCCGGCATCGGCGGAAAGCAGAAAGGCGCTCCTGACGGGGCGCCTTATTTTTTTGCTGCTGCCTTGCCAACCGCCCGACGCC
>DAIPYB010000249.1:2539-4948 GCA_036782955.1 Pseudoxanthobacter sp.
CTGCTACTCGGCCTTCTGCGGCGCCTGATCGAAAATCGAAAATGTCTGTTCAAACCGCGCCGAATGAGGTGCGGCCGCGGCCGGCGTTGCCGCGTCGTTCGCAGCGGCAGCCGTCTCCCGCAGGGGAAAATCCGATGGCGGCGGCGCCACCCGCAACGCGGTGGTGGTCACGATGCGGGGCTCGTCGGCATTGGCCGGCACGCCCTGCTCCACCGAGGCGGAGGTGGAGAAGCCACCCATCGTCAGTCCGCCGGTCAGCCACAGGCCGACGAGACCCAACACCCCCACCGCGATGCGCCACCACGCAAACACGGCGTAGCCATGGTGCGACACGAAATCGAGAAGCCTGCGCACGACCACCAGTGCCGCCAGAAAGGCGGCCACGAAGCCGATCAGCACCACCAGCAGGTCGCTGGAGGAAAGCGCATCTCGATTCTTGTAAAGGTCGTAGGCGAAGGCGCCCGCCATGGTAGGCATGGCAAGGAAGAAGGAAAATTCCGCGGCCGAACGCTTGTCGGCACGGAACAGCAGTGCGCCGACGATGGTGGACCCGGACCGCGAGGTTCCGGGAATCATCGCCAGCACCTGGCAGCAACCGATCACGAACGCCAGCCACAGCGGATAATCATAAGCGCTGCCATAACGCGGCCGCAGCGGCATCCGGTCCACCACCAGAAGCACGATGCCGCCGAGGAACAGCGTGATGCAGATCAGCACCGGCGTCTCGAACAGCACGCGCTTGATGAAATCGTGGGCGATAATGCCCACTACCACCGCAGGCAGGAAGGCGATGAACACGCTGGCCACGAAGTGGCGCGCCCGCGGACTGGTGGGCAGGGCCACCGCCACCGACCACAACCGGGAAAAATACACCCCGACGATGGCAATGATGGCACCGAGCTGGATCAGCACTTCGAAGGCGCGGCCGGTGCTCTGAAAGCCGAGGAAATGGCCCAGCAGGAGAATGTGACCGGTCGACGAGACCGGGATAAACTCGGTGAGCCCTTCAACGAGGCCGAGAATCAACGCATCGAACAGCGTCTTCAAATCCATTGTCGCGCAATCCTGCCCGCCAGCGGCGCCATGGCAAGGGCACCGCGCCGCACAATAGTGGCTTCGATAGCATGGACGGTCCGGCCATGCGCGACAAATTGCATCCACCCGGGAACATTCGTGCCGGGCCTATCCGCATCGCGGCTTCACGGTGCCTTGTTCCCGGCCTCAGGGCGATCTATATCCGGCCATTGCGTGCGACATATTCTGTCGGGTGAGAGGCCCCTTCCCGGCCCGCTCGCTCAAGCCTGACAAGACCCGATGCTGACCCTTTATCATCAACCCTTCTCGCCTGCCTGCCGCTTCGTGCGCCTCATCCTCGCGGAATACGGGGTGCGGCACGAACTTGTCGTGGAACGCCCGTGGGAGCGCCGCAAGGGCTTCATGGCCATGAACCCCGCCGGCACCCTGCCTATTGCCGTCGAGAATGACGGACCGCCTGTCGTGGGAGCCGGTCCGATCATGGAATATCTCGACGAGACGCGTGGCTACGCGCAGGGCGACAAGCGGCTGATGCCCGATCATCCCGACCGGCGCGCCGAGACCCGGCGGCTGGTGGAGTGGTTCCTGTGGAAGTTCGACGAGGAGGCCGTGGGCCACCTCGTGCACGAACGCATCTACAAGCTGGAAATGCCGACCGCGATGGGCGGCGGGGCGCCGGAATCGACCGTGCTGCGCGCGGCGCGCACCAACCTGCGCCACCATCTGCGCTACATCGAATATCTGACCGCGACGCGGAACTGGCTGGCCGGCGAACGGCTGACCTTCGCCGATATCGCCGCCGCCGCGGAACTGAGCACCGCCGATTATCTGGGCGAAGTGCCGTGGGCCGACAACGAGCATGTGAAGATGTGGTACTCCCGCGTCAAATGCCGTCCGTCGTTCCGCACGCTGCTGGCGGAGACCATTCGCGGTCTGCCGCCCTCGCCCACCTACAGCGATCTGGACTTCTGAGCGCGCCGGAGCAGACAGCCGCTGCGCCGGCGGCGCGGCTTTCGCCGGCAGCCGCCGGGCGACTGGTACGCTCGCGGGCTGCCTCGCTCGGCTTCGATGTCTGCCGCATCGCGCCCGCCACCGCTGATCCGGCCCTGGCCGAACGCCTCGCCGCGTTTCTGGCGGCCGGCCACCACGGCACCATGACGTGGCTGGCCGAGGCGCCGGAGCGCCGCGCCAGCCCGCAGGCCCTGTGGCCGGAAGCTGTTTCCGTCATCATGCTCGGGCTCAATTATGGCCCGCCGGAAGGTGCCTTTGCCGCGTGCGACGATCCGGCGGCGGGCGTCATTTCCGTCTATGCCCGCGGACGCGACTATCACGACATCATCAAGGGCCGGCTGAAGATGCTGGGCCAGCAGTTGA
>DAIPYB010000250.1:0-4934 GCA_036782955.1 Pseudoxanthobacter sp.
TGAAGCGCGAGCAGAACGTGATCCTGCAGGAGATCGGCGCGGCCTACGACATGCCCGAAGACCATGTCTTCGACCTGTTTCAGGAAGCAGCATGGCCCGCCCAGCCGCTTGGCAGGCCGATCATGGGCACGCCGGATTCGGTGCGCGGGTTCACCAGCGAAGATATCTCGGCCTATCTCGCCACCCATTATCGCGGGCCGTCCACGGTGCTGGCCGCTGCCGGCGGCGTGCGCCACGAGGAAATCGTGCGGGCGGCGGAACGTCACTTTTCGGGCTTTTCCGCCGAGAAGGCGCCCGGCGCTCCCATTGCGCGCTACCACGGCGGCGACCGTCGGCAGGTGCGCGACACCATGGAGGCGCAGTTCGCGCTGGGCTTCGAGGGGCGGTGCTACGGCGCGCCGGACTATCATGCCGCGCAGGTGCTTTCCGCGGTGCTGGGCGGCGGCATGGCCTCGCGCCTGTTCCAGGAGGTGCGCGAGCGACGCGGCCTCTGCTACTCGATCTATTCTTTCCACTGGGGCTTTTCCGATACCGGGCTGATCGGCTTCCACGCGGCTACCGGCGAGGAGGAACTGCCGGAACTCGCCCGCGTTCTGGTGGAGGAACTGGCCCGTGCGATTGACGATATCGGCGAGGCCGAGGTTGCCCGCGCCAAGGCGCAGATGCGCGCCTCGTTGCTGATGGCGCAGGAAAGTGCGGCCTCGCGCGCCAGCCAGCTTGCCCGCCAGATCCTCGTCCACGGCCGTCCGCTGCCGGTGCGCGAGATCATCGCGCGTCTTGATGCCGTGCACGAGCGCGATGTGCGCGAACTGGCGGCGAGCCTCTTTCTCGGCACGCCGGCCACGCTGGCTGCTATCGGGCCGGTGGAGAAGCTGGCCGTGGTGGAGGAGATCGTCGCCCCGCTCAATGTGCGCGACGCCGCCCGCCGCGTGCCGGCGTGAGTGCCGGAGGCTTTGCCGTGTTCCTGCGGTCGGCCTCCGTGTTCGACATCGAGCCGACGATCAAGGGGCGGGCGGTTTATCTGCGCCCGCCCATCGTGGCCGACTACGGCCCATGGGCATTGCTGCGCGGCGAAAGCCGCGATTTTCTGGCCCGCTGGGAACCGCTCTGGCCGGAAGACGACCTGACGCGGTCGGCCTTCCGCCGCCGCATCCGCCGCTATCACCGCGATATGCGGGAAGACCAGAGCTATCCCTTCCTCGTGTTTCGGCAGAGCGACCACGTGCTGGTGGGCGGCCTTTCGCTGTCTTACGTGCGGCGCGGGGTGGCACAGGCCTGCTCACTCGGCTATTGGGTCGGGGCGCCCCATGCCCGGCAGGGGCACATGAGCGATGCCGTTTCGGCGGTGCTGCAGTTTGCCTTCGGCGCACTGCGGCTGCATCGTGTGGAGGCGGCCTGCCTGCCGCACAACCTCGCCTCCATCGGCCTTCTTGAAAAGGTCGGATTCCAGCGCGAGGGATATGCGCGCCGCTATCTGTGCATTAACGGAACGTGGCAGGATCATTTGCTGTTCGCGATGCTCTGCGACGACCCGCCATCCAGCCGGGGCGCCACCGCGGAGTGGTAAGCCCCCTGCCGCCCGGACCGGGCGGCATCGCAGTCCAGCGTTTTGCCGGGGCGCGGCCCCCGATTTCTGAGCCCGGAGAAGTGGTTTGGCTGAGATGAAGTCAGGCGCCGTGTTCCACCGCTTTGTGTTTCTTGTCGCGGCGCTGATCGGCCTGATCACGGCTCTGCCCGCGCTGGCACTGGATGCGGTGACGATCCCCATCGACGCGCCGGCGGTGAATCTCACCAACAATCTGACCTATTATCCCAATCCGGCCGACCGCATCGCAGTGTCGACCGCCCCCGGCGCCGACGGCATCGTGCGTCGCATCGAGGTGCGCTCCGCCGATGGCAAGCCCGCGCGCTGGGCGGTGATCGCGCTGACCAACACCTCCGACCAGCAGATCGACCGCCTGATCGTGGCGCCGTTCTATCGCCCGTCCAAGACTGGTTTGCTGAAGCCGGACCTCGGCGAACGCCACATCGTGGCCATTACCCCCAGTCAGGGATTCGCGCCGGAACGGCTGCCGAGCAACGATGCCGATGTTTTCCAGATCACCCTCGATCCGGGATCCGTGGTGACGCTCGTGTTCGAGATCACCACGCCGTCGCTGCCGCAATTGTCGCTGTGGCAGCCGGATGCCTATACCGCGAGCAACAATTCATATTCGCTGTTCAAAGGCATCGTTCTGGGCATTTCGGGCCTGCTCGCCATCGTTCTCACCATCGTTTTCGTGGTGAAGGGGACTGCGATGTTCCCCGCGACCGCGGCACTTGCGTGGGCCGTGCTCTACTATATTGCGGTCGATTTTTATTTCGTCGATGCAATTTTGAATGTGAATCTCTCCGATAATCACATTTATCGCGCATCGAGCGAGATATTTCTGTCGTTTTCGCTCTTTGTCTTCCTGTACGCCTATCTCAACCTCGGGCGCTGGCACATCCGTTATTCCCATGCGGCCATCGGCTTCATGGTGCTGCTGCTGGGGCTGTTCGGCCTTGCGGTGCAGGATCCGCAGATGGCCGCCGGCATTGCCCGCATTGCGCTGGCGGCCATCGGCGTTGCCGGTTTCGTGCTGATCGTCGCGCTGGCCATCAAGGGCTATGACCGCGCGATCATGCTGATCCCGACGTGGTTCCTGCTGATCGCCTGGATGGCCGGCGCCGCGCTGACGCTGACCGGCCGGCTCGACAATGCCATCGCGCAGCCGGCGCTTTCGGGCGGTCTGGTCCTCATCGTGCTGCTGATCGGCTTCACGGTGATGCAGCATGCTTTCGCTGGCGGCACCGTGGTGCAGGACGCGGTCGGCGATGTCGAGCGGTCCGCTCTGGCGCTGACCGGCTCCGGCGATCCGGTATGGGACTGGGACGTGGCGCGCGACCACATTTACACCGGGGCCATTGCCGAGGAGCAGCTTGCTCTTGAAGCCGGCAGCCTTCAGGGCGCCGCGCTGGAGTGGCTGGCGGTGCTGCACCCGCAGGATGCCGACCGCTTCCGTCTTGTGCTCGATGCCGTGGTCGAGCAGCGGCGAGGCCGCGTATCGGAAGTGTTCCGCCTGCGCGGCGGCGACGGGCGCTATGCGTGGTTCCATCTGCGTGCGCGCCCCGTCGTGGGGGCCGACGGCGAGGTGATCCGCTGCATCGGCACGCTGCAGGATGTGACCGAGGCGCGCATTTCCGAAGAGCGGCTGCTGCGCGATGCGGTGCACGACAACCTGACCGGCCTGCCGAACCGCGAACTCTGCCGCGACCGGCTGGAGACCTCGCTGCGCCGGGCGGGCATGGAAGCCGGGCCGCGCCCCATCATGCTCACCATCGGCATCGACCGGTTCCAGGCGGTGAACGAGACGTTCGGCTCGTCGTTCGGCGATTCGAGCCTGCTGACGCTGGCCCGCCGGCTGGAGCGGCTGCTGCAGCCGGTGGATACGCTGGCCCGCGTCGGCGGCGACACCTTCTGCGTCATCATCGAATCGGAGCGCGATCCGGAGCGCGTGGCGGCGCTGGCCGACGAAATGCGCGCGGCGGTGCGCCAGCCCATCGTGTTCGGCGAGGATCAGGTCAGCCTCACCATCTCCATCGGCATCGCCGTTGCCGGCGTCGAGGACGGCAATGCCGGCGAACTGATGCGCGACAGCGAACTGGCCATGGTGCACGCCAAGCGGCAGGGCGGGGACCGGGTGGCGACCTTTACTCCGGTGCTGAAGCGTCTGGCAGCGGAGCTTTCGTCTCTCGAGACCGATTTCGGTCGGGCGCTCGCCACCGATGAGATCCGCATCGAATATCTGCCGGTCATTCGCCTCAAGGAGCGCCGGCTCGCGGGATTCGAGCTTATCGCGCGCTGGGATCACCCCACCCGCGGGCGCATCGATCCGCTTGCGACCATGGAAATCGCCGACCGTGCCGGCCTGATGCACCAGCTCGCGCTGGTCATTCTCGACCGCGCCGCGCGCCTTGCCTGCGAGTGGCAGGAAACCGTGCGTCCGGAAGGCAAGCCGCTGTTCTCCTGGGTCAACCTGCCGGGCAAGGGCGTTCTCACGCAGTCGCTGGTGGATGACCTGCGGGCGGTGAGCCAGCGGGTCCAGTGGCCGGAAGGCTCCATGGTGGTGGGCGTGACGGAATCCGCGGTGGCCGACAACCCGGAGCTTTCGCAGGCGGTGCTGCAGCGCCTGCGCGAAGGCAGTGCCGCGCTGGCGCTGAACGACGTGGCCGCGGACTGGGCTTCCGTCGGCATCCTGCATCAGACGCCGTTCGATGCCCTTCGCGCCCGCCTGCCGCGCATGAAGACCCGCGGCGGTGCGCTCGACATGAACCTGCTGCGCACGACGGCGGCGCTGGCGCACGGCCTTGGTGCTGAATTGTTCGTCACCGGGCTGGAGCAGGAAGCCGATGTGGTGAAACTGGTGGAGGCCGGCTGCGATCTGGCCGGTGGCAAGTTGTTTGGCCCGCCGCTCAACGCCGATGGCGCCCGCCGTTTTGCCGAGCGCCTCGCCAACGGCCCGGATGAAGCCCGCCGCAACCGCACGATCCGCAAGGGCGCGCCGGCCGCCCAGCCCGTCGACGAGGAAGCCGCCAAGGCGACCGAGGCGGCGGAGTAACGGACGGCCGGCAACGATCAGCGCCGGGCGCGGGCAAGCGTGGCAGCGAAAGCCGGACTGACGCCAAGGCTCGTCAGGTCTGAAACGCTGAGCCGCACCGGCACCGCGCAGGCGGCGACGACATGGGGCAGGCTTTCCGGCACCAGCACCAGACCTGCCGGATCGGCCGCCGGCCACAGCACGAAGCTGACCGGGGGCGGGAAGGCGTTCTCCCGGCAGGCATCGCGGGTCTCGGTGTCGAGAGTGGCTTTCGCGGCCGCTGAATAGCCCGCGAGATAGGCTTTCGTCAGGGCC
>DAIPYB010000251.1:0-4898 GCA_036782955.1 Pseudoxanthobacter sp.
TCTTGCCCACGCCGGGATCGCCCACATAGAGCGGGTTGTTCTTCTGGCGGCGGCAGAGCACCTGAATGGTGCGGCGGATTTCCTCCGCACGGCCGATGAGGGGATCGATCTTGCCCTTGCGGGCCTTCTCGTTGAGGTTGACGCAATAGGCTTCCAGCGCATCGGTCTTGCGCTTCGGCTTGTCGGCCGGGGCGCTCGAGGCCTCGTTGCCGCCCGGCACCGCATCCTCGTCGGCCCCGCGTGCCGGCCGGCTCTCGCCGGCACTGGCCCGCTTGGCAATGCCGTGGCTGATATAGTTGACCGCATCGTACCGCGTCATGTCCTGCTCCTGCAGGAAATAGGCGGCATGGCTCTCGCGCTCGGCGAAGATGGCAACGAGCACGTTGGCGCCGGTCACTTCCTCCCGGCCGGAAGACTGCACATGGATGACGGCGCGCTGGATGACCCGCTGGAAACCCGCCGTGGGCTTCGCATCTTCCGGGCTGTCGGTCACGAGGTTTTCAAGCTCCGTGTCGATATACTCGACCAGATCACGACGGAGCTTCTCCAGATCGACATTACACGCCCGCATCACCGCCGCTGCGTCCTGATCACTGATCAGAGACAGCAACAGATGTTCGAGTGTTGCGTATTCCTGCCGCCGCTCATTGGCGAAAGCGAGGGCCTGATGGAGTGCCTTCTCGAGGCTACGAGAGAATGACGGCACGGGACCTCCTCACTTCTTTTCCATGACACATTGCAATGGATGCTGGTGCTTGCGCGCGAAATCCATAACGAGAGTTACTTTGGTCTCGGCAACCTCATAGGTGTAGACGCCGCATTCACCGACGCCATGGTGGTGGACATGAAGCATGATGCGCGTGGCTTCTTCCCGGTTCTTCTGGAAAAAACGCTCGAGCACCTCGATAACGAACTCCATCGGCGTGTAGTCGTCATTCAGCAACAACACACGATAGAGCGACGGCCGGCGAACCTTCGGACTCGTGCGCGTGATGACCGAGGTGCCGGCTCCCGAGCCGTTATCCTCGCCGTTGTCGTCGCGCCCGTCGTCCGTGCCGCTCATCGCGACCGGAAAACCCTTCTCCATGGCTACGCCAGCGGCGAAGCCTTCCCTCCGGCGCAGGATGCCTTCCGGCATGCCGGTTGCAGTCAGTCGATCCATTGCCGTGTTCTTGTTCTCAGCCGACACGTTCAGCCCCGTTGGCGTTCGCTGCACCCCGCCCGCTCAGTCGCGCGGGGCCATTTCCCTGAAGTTTCGCGGCTGTTCCCGGGGAGGTCATCCGTCCCGCCCGATCCGGCCGTACCCACCTTCCGTCCTCTCCCCTCATGGGCCGGGGACGGAAGATTCCGATCTCGCCAGACATCGCACCTGAAGCTGGCGCCGGACAGAATGCGCGCCAGATTGTGCGGAAAGAAAGGGCGCCCATCACGGCGGCCATCGCGGGTCGTGACACGCACCCGCCTGTTACGGCCCGATGCAAACATCAGACCAATCGGCCGGCCTTCCGGCGCCATCCGCGCCTGCTCCGGCCCCGCCGCCCTGGCAGTGGCGGCCCTGAGAGAACCTCGCCCGCGACCGATGCCCGTTGCGGGCGGATGTGGCGGTCGGCGAAGCATTCGGCCCTGCCCTCCCTATGTTGGGGTGGCTAATCGATATTGTAAGGCCATCTCGCATCCGCGCAACGCGCAGCGCCCATGCGCATGATGCATTGAGAGGCGAATTTTTTGCCTGTTGCGCAATTGCGCGCAATGCATCGGGCGCCTCTCCGGCCCGGAAAGCAAAAAGCCCGGTCAGGTGACCGGGCCTTTCGGCAGATGCAAGGCTTTCCGCTCCGTTCCCGCGCAGGGCGGATTCGGCGGTCGGCCGGCAGACCTGAGCGCGAGCTGCCCGCGGCGCGCGCCGCCGCGGCTTGCCGGCTGCAGGTTAAAGGCGAGATCAGACCTTGGGGGTCACCTTCGCCAGCACGCCCTCGTAGGGCTTGACGGATTCCTTGGCGAGATCGACATAAAGCTCGCCCAGCTTCGTCAGCTCAGCGACGACGCCTTCATAGCTCTGGCGGGCAAACGCGCTCTGGATCTCGACGGCCTTGTCGACCGTGCGGGCAGCGAACAGCTTCTCGACAGTGGCCGCGCCTTCCTCGAAGCTCTTCTTGGAGTAGTCGGCGATTTCCACCGCAATGGCCTGCAGGCCCTTGTTGTAGGCACCGAAGCTCTTCATCGCGGTATCGAGCTGTTCCTTCTGGAGACGCTGGATGTCCTCGAAGCCATAAGCCATTTTTTGTTCCTTCCTGTGCGCTGCCTCGCAAGGCGCCTTCTGATTTCGCGCCTTATGACCGACTGTCAGATTATGCACCGCACAATGGCCTGTCAATCGTCATTTTGCAGTGCAGCATAAACCGGAAAATGAACAGCTCCTGTCAAATGCATGCCGCGCTCTTTACCCTCCGCTAACCGCTCGCGGATACCGTTTGCTCACCAGAGCGTGAGATGGCGCGCCTGCCGCGATGCCACCCCATTTCTGCGGCCCATAGACCGCGCCCGGCACCGCCCGCCGGCACAGGTTTTGTTCAAGGACGGCGAGATGGCAGACCCCTGCATGAACCCGGTTGAGTCGGTTTCCACTGGCGTTGCCGCCCGGATGCATGGCCTGCTGCGGCTGGCCCGGGCCGCGGCGATCGCCGTTGGGCTGGCAACGACCGGAACAGTCGCGGTCGCCCCCCTCGCCCCTGCGGCCCACGCCCAGTCAAACGAACGTTACGCTGCCTTCGTCGTGGATGCTGCGAGCGGGCGAATCCTGTTTTCCAAGAACGCCGATGCGCTGCGCTACCCGGCATCGCTGACCAAGATCATGACGGCCTATGTGCTGTTCGAGGAGCTTTCAGCCGGCCGCCTGACCATGGATAGCCAGCTTCGCGTCTCGGCCCACGCCGCCGCGCAGGCGCCCTCCAAGCTCGGCGTCAAGGCCGGCTCCACCGTCAGCGTGCGAGATGCCATGCTGGCGCTGATGACGCGTTCCGCCAACGACTGCGCGGTGGTCATCGCCGAGAACATTTCCGGCAGCGAGCCGGCGTTTGCCCGCCGCATGACGGCCACGGCCCGCCGCCTCGGCATGCGCAACACGTCCTACCAGAATGCCAACGGCCTGCCGAACCCCGGCCAGATCACCACCGCGCGCGATCTCGCCATTCTCGGCCTCTCCATCCAGCGGCAGTTTCCGACCTATTACCGTTATTTCTCCACCCGCTCCTTCAAGTATCGCGGGCAGGTCATCCAGAATCATAACCGGCTGATGAGCCAGATGGCCGGCATCGACGGCATCAAGACCGGTTACATCCGCGCCTCCGGCTTCAACCTCGTCTCCTCCATCAAGCGCGGCAACAAGCGTCTCGTGGCGGTGGTCATGGGCGGCACATCGGCGCGCGCCCGCGACCAGCACATGGCCGATTTGCTCAACCGATACCTGCCGGAAGCCCAGCCGCTGCAGCGCGACGTTGTTGTGGCCGGCCTGCAGGGCAGCCGCGGCGATGTCGGCAATGCGCCGGCGCCGGTGGCGGTTGCTGCCGCGACGGGCTCGCCGCTGAAGCTCGGCCGCCCGCAACTGGCCGAAGTGAGTGCCGATCCGGAAGACAAGGTGGCGATGGCCAAGGTCGCCGCTGCCCGCGCCACGGAAACCCCGCTGATGGCCGAGGTCGCCACCACCGCCAGGGCGCCCGCCGTGCCGGTGCTGCCTTCGCTCGCCAGCCGTCCCGCCCCGGCTGCCGCCGTGGTCGCCAGCGCAGACGACGATGACAAGAAGCCGGATGCCCCTTCGGTGCCGGCCCTGCCTTCCGCCAGCCCGACCCGCCCGGCTGACACCGACGTTGCCGCCGCCGATGACGGCGAGCAGGAAGCGCCCGTGGCGAGCCTGCCGAAGCCGCGTGCCACGCGCTCCGCGTCGGCCGACGAAACCCCTGCCGTTCCCGTCACCGCCTACGCCGAAGATGGCAGCGCGGCGATGGACGCCATCGGCGCCCTGACCGCCCGCTCCGGCACCCCGGCCCAGCCGGAAGCCCGTCGTTCCGCGAAGGCGACGGCCGCCGAGGCGGCTGCCGCTGGCGAAGGTCGCGTCGTCAAGGTCAAGACCATCTCCAATCCGGTCATCAACACCGCGCAGGCGGCCGAGGCGGCGCCGGCGCCTGCCGGGACCGGCAAAGCCGCCGATGCCGCGTATGCGGATGATCCGATTGCCACGCAGGTTGCCGCCGCTGAGGCTGTCAATGCCCAAGCCGCCAACACCCAGTTTGCCGGCACGCCGTTCCAGGACGGTGCGTTCGATCCCAATGCGGTGCGCAAGCTCATCGAATCGCGCCGTGTGATGGTGGCAAGCGCCGCGCAGGCCACCGTGCCTTCCGCCGCGCCCGTTTCCTCGGATGCCGACGAGGCCGACGACGCACCCGCCGCCGCCCCGGCCCCGAAGGCGACCGCGCGTCGCCAGCCCCAGCCGACCGGCTGGCAGATCCAGATCGGAGCGGTGCCCACCGCGAAGGCGGCCGACACCTTCCTTGCCGAAGCCCGCAAGAAGGCCGGCCGCGCACTGGCCGGTGCCGAGCCCTATACCGAGGCGGTCCGCAAGGGCAACGCAATGCTCTATCGCGCCCGCTTCGTTGGCTTCTCGAGCGAGAAGGAGGCCCAGCAGGCCTGCGTCCAGCTCAAGAAGCAGTCGTACGCCTGCATGGCTTTCCGCAAGTGAGAGGGGACGGAACAGCGATGAGCGCCGATGTGCTTTCAGGGCAGCAGGCGGTCGCGGGCCTCGTTCAGCCGGGCCGCGAGCGCAGCCGTCCCTCCGACGTCCGGGTGGACCCGCTTCATGAGCGCTCTGTGCGCAGTCCGGATGTCGTCTTCGGACGCGCCGGGGCGAA
>DAIPYB010000252.1:0-4868 GCA_036782955.1 Pseudoxanthobacter sp.
CCACGGTGCGGGCCAGAGCGAACAGCACGGTGAACATGGTGGTGGGGAAGCCGAGGGCGCGCAGAGTGATGCCCGAATAGAAGTCGATGTTCGGATAGAGCTTCTTCTCGACGAAGTACTCGTCCGACAGAGCGATCTTCTCAAGCTCGAGAGCGACCTGCAGCAGCGGGTCGTTCTTGTGGCCGAGCTCGCCAAGAACCTCGTGACAGGTGCGCTGCATGATGCGGGCGCGCGGGTCATAGTTCTTGTAGACGCGGTGGCCGAAGCCCATCAGGCGGAACGGATCGTTCTTGTCCTTGGCGCGGGCCACGAACTCGGGGATGCGATCCACGGTGCCGATCTGCTGCAGCATGTTGAGCGCGGCCTCGTTCGCACCGCCGTGGGCAGGGCCCCACAGGCAGGCGATGCCGGCGGCGATACAGGCGAACGGGTTGGCACCCGAGGAGCCGGCAAGACGCACGGTGGAGGTGGAGGCGTTCTGCTCGTGGTCGGCGTGCAGGATGAAGATCCGGTCCATCGCGCGGGCGAGGATCGGGTTCACCTTGTAGGGCTCGCACGGCACCGAGAAGCACATGTGCAGGAAGTTCGAGGCGTAATCGAGATCGTTACGCGGATAAACGAACGGCTGCCCGATGTGATACTTGTAGGCCATCGCGGCGATGGTCGGAACCTTCGCAACCATGCGAAGCGAAGCGATCATGCGCTGATGCGGATCGGAGATGTCGGTGGAGTCGTGATAGAACGCCGCCATGGCACCGATCACGCCGACCATGACGGCCATCGGATGGGCGTCGCGGCGGAAGCCGGTGAAGAAGCGCGACATCTGCTCGTGAACCATCGTGTGATAGGTCACGCGATGGACGAAATCGGCCTTCTGTGCCGGCGTCGGCAGGTCGCCGTAGAGCAGCAGATAGCAGGTTTCGAGGAAGTCGCCGTGCTCGGCCAGCTGCTCGATGGGATAGCCGCGATAGAGCAGGATGCCCTTTTCACCGTCGATGTAGGTGATGTCGCTGGCGCAAGATGCCGTGGAGGTAAAGCCGGGATCGTAAGTGAAACGGTCCGTCTGGCCATAGAGCTTGGAAATATCGATCACGTCGGGGCCGATGGTTCCCTCCAGAACAGGGAACTGCCAGCTTTCTTCTCCGATCGTGAGCGTAGCCGTCTTCTGTGTCATCGCGCCTACCCTTTCGAACACGCCGTTCGTGGGACTCCAATTGTCATGGAATCGTGATCGCCGGGTTCCCCAGAGCCTTGTGGCAACTTTAGTTCTAGTTGGGGAACTGGCGAGGCGGAAAATTCGCGGTACCGGTGTTTGGGTATCGCATTTGTGGCAGTGCCGCAAGCGCACACGGCGTTGCGGCACTCCGACTAAAGGGGGGGTGCGTCAACCGGCCTGATCGGCAATGCGAGCAAGACTTTCCTCGCGTCCGAGTACCGTGAGAACATCGAAGATGCCCGGGGAAGTTGATCGTCCCGTCAGCGCGGCGCGCAGCGGCTGCGCCACCTTGCCCAGCTTCAGGCCGCTGGTCTCGGCAAAGGCGCGGACCGCGGCTTCCGTCGTCTCCGCGCTCCACGTGTCGAGGGCACGGAAGGCTTCCAGAATGACGGCGAGATGACCGCGCGCTTCCGGCGTCAGCAGCCCGGCCGCCTTCTCGTCCAGCGCCAGCGGGCGGCTGGCCCACAGGTAGCCGGCGTTATCCACCAGCTCCACCAGCGTCTTGGCGCGCTCCTTCAGGCCGGGCAGCGCGGCTTTCAGCTTGGCGGTCATGTCCGGGGTCAGGCGGGCGGCCACGGCCTCGCCTTCCGGCAGGTAGGGCAGCGTCGCGATCAGGATGTCGGCCAGTTCGTCGTCCGGCGTCACGCGCAGGTAATGGCCGTTGAGATTTTCCAGCTTGGCGAAATCGAATCGCGATGGCGAACGACCGATGGCCGGCAGGTCGAACCACTCGCTCATCTGTCCGGTGGACATGATTTCGGTGTCGCCGTGGCTCCAGCCAAGGCGCACGAGATAGTTGCGCATGGCGGCCGGCAGATAGCCCATGGCGCGGTAGGCATCCACGCCCAGCGCGCCGTGGCGCTTGGAGAGCTTGGCGCCGTCCGGCCCGTGGATGAGCGGAATGTGCGCCATCACCGGCACGGACCATTCCATCGCCTGATAGAGAATCGTCTGCCGGGCAGCGTTGGTCAGGTGGTCGTCGCCGCGGATGATGTGGGTCACGCCCATGTCGTGATCGTCCACCACCACCGACAGCATATAGGTGGGCGTGCCGTCGGAGCGCAGGATGACGAAATCATCCAGATCCTTGTTGGGGAAGGCAACCCGGCCCTGCACCTGATCTTCCACGATGGTCTCGCCTTCGCGGGGTGCCTTGATGCGCACGACCGGCTTCACGCCGGCCGGCGCGTCGCTGGCCGGGCGGTCGCGCCAGCGGCCGTCATAGCGGGGCGGGCGGCCCTCGGCGCGGGCCTGCTCGCGCATTTCAGTCAGTTCCGCCGCGCTGGCGTAGCAATAATAGGCGCGGCCGGCGGCAACGAGGCCCTCGGCCACCTCGCGGTGGCGGGCGGCGCGGGCGAACTGGAACACCGGTTCGCCTTCCCAGTCGATGCCCAGCCATTTCAGACCGTCGATGATGGCGGCGATGGCGGCGTCGGTGGAACGCTCGCGGTCGGTATCCTCGATGCGCAGCAGCATCTTGCCGCCGGTGTGGCGGGCATAGAGCCAGTTGAACAGCGCCGTGCGCGCGCCGCCGATGTGCAGGAAGCCCGTGGGCGAGGGAGCAAAGCGGGTGATGACGGTTTCGGTCATCCTGTCCTCGAACGAAACGAAAAGGGGGCCGGCCTTCGGCCAAAGGCGGCGGACATGAACGATTGTCGCGGGCAAAGGGCTCCCGCGGGATCGGAACCCTTCAGACCCTGCCGGCGGCTGCTCCGCTGGGGTCGCTGCGCTTGAGCCGGCCGGCAACTGCGCGCCCGTTTAGCACGGCCCCGCCCTTGCCCCCAAGCCTGCATTGCCGTCCGGGCCGGCGAATTGCGCCCGGCGGCCCGGCGGGATTTGCATGGAGGCCGGCTTT
Source organism: Pseudoxanthobacter sp. (assembly GCA_036782955.1). Classification (GTDB taxonomy): domain Bacteria; phylum Pseudomonadota; class Alphaproteobacteria; order Rhizobiales; family Segnochrobactraceae; genus Pseudoxanthobacter. Next base: position 3,072 of record DAIPYB010000252.1, read on the forward strand.
CGCCGGTCTCCGGTCGCCTGCCATTCGAGCCCGTGTCTCGTCAGGCCCGTCTCATGATCTTGCCGGGTCAGTCTCTTGCCGCGATCGCCTCTGCACCGCAAACATGGTGAGCGAGCGGGGGCATGGGAAGGGGCGGGATGGAAAGGCGCGGGGCGCGGCAGGGAGCGCACGTGGCCGGCGGCGATGAGCGCCGCCGCCCGGGCGGGCGCATGCGGGGGCTGTTTCGTCCCGGCGCGCCTTCGCGCTTGTGGCGGGTGCCCGGCTGGTGGCTGCGGCCCGGCCCCGCGCTGGCGGCGGCTCTTGCGACCGATATCGAGGCGGGCGCAGCCTTCCTCTGGCTGCCGGTGGTCCTGGCGACCGGCATCGGCGTCTATTTCGCCCTGCCGTTCGAGCCGCCGCTGTGGCCGGCGGCCATTGCCGCCGGCGGCTTCGCGCTGGGAGCGGTTGCGATGCGGGGTGCCATCGGCTGGCTTCTGGTGCTGGGTGCCGTGGCAGCCTTTCTCGGCGGGGTGGCACTTGCCGGGCTGGAGGTGCGCCGCGCCGCGGCGCCGGTGATGCGGGGCGAACGGACGCTGATCGTCGAGGGGCGCATTGCCGCGCTGGAACACCGGCCCGGTGGTCGTATTCGTCTTGTCCTCGATGTCGTCCGGTTCGGTGAGCGGCGGCCGGGAGACGGCGGCGGCCGGCAGCCGGTGCCGGAACGGGTGATGGTGAGCGTGCCGGCGGCCGGGTTTCCGGCGCGCATCGGCGATGGCATCCGGCTGCGGGCGCGCCTTTCCGCCCCGCGCGGACCGGACCTGCCGGGCGGCTATGATTCGGCCCTCATGCTCTATCTCTCCGGCATCGGGGCGAGCGGTTACGGGCTGGGCCGGGGGGATGTCATCGATCTCGGCCGGCCGTCGTGGCGCCTGCGGCTGTCGGCCGGCATTGCGGCTCTGCGCGGCGATCTGGCAGGCCGCATCAGGCGGGCGCTGCCGGGGCAGGCGGGCGAGATCGCGGTTGCGCTGATGGTGGGCGAACGCGGCGGCATCGCTCCCGCCGTGGAGGAGGCGATGCGCGACAGCGGCCTCACCCACGTGCTGTCGATTTCCGGGCTGCATATGTCGCTTGTCGCCGGCACGCTGCTTGTGGCCGTGCGCGGCGGTCTGGCGCTGGTGCCGGGGCTTGCGCTGCGGTTGCCGCTGAAGCGCATCGCGGCGCTTGTCGCGCTGCCGGCGGCAACGGCCTATCTGGCTCTTTCGGGGGCGGACTACGCCACCGTGCGCGCTTTCGTCATGATCGCGGTGGCCCTCGTCGCGGTCATCGCCGGGCGGCCGGCGATCACGCTGCATGCGGTTGCAGTGTCTGCGCTGGTCATTCTGCTGGCGGTGCCATCGGCGGTGCTCAATCCGGGCTTCCAGATGTCCTATGCCGCGGTCATCGCTCTCGTTGCGGTGTTCGAGGTCGTGAGCCGCCGCCGGGACCGTGATCCGGCCGACGACGACGGCATGGATAAAGATCGGGCTCCGTCCGGCAGGCTTGGGCGGGTGGCGCTTTATCTGGTCACCGCGCTCGCCGCGCTGGCGGCAACCTCGCTCATTGCCGGGTTCGCTTCGGGGCCGGTCGCGGCCTATCATTTCCACCGCGCCGCACCGCTCGGTCTGGTGGCCAATCTCATCGCCATGCCGGCGGTCTCGGCGGTGGTCATGCCGATGGCGGTGGTGGCCTTCCTGCTGATGCCATTTCATCTGGAGGCACTGGCGCTGGTGCCGATGGGGCTCGGCATCGATTATATGGTGTGGGTCGCCCACGCCGTCG
>DAIPYB010000253.1:0-4865 GCA_036782955.1 Pseudoxanthobacter sp.
GCAGGCAAGCGAGATATCCGATACTTCCTCCGCCACGCCGAACAAGCCCGCCATGCCACCCTTTTCCGGCACGGTAAAATGGCAGGCGACGCCCTGAACCACAGGATCGTCAATACCATAGACGGCGAGCTTGTCATCCGGCGTGAGGAATTTCCAGACCGTGGATTTCCGGAAGATGAGGTCCGGCTCCTCCGCGCTGGCCGGCATGGGCGCCAGCGCCGCCAGGCCGGCAGCAACAAGCAGCGCCAGCACCAACAAAGCCAGCCCACCACCGTGACGATGGGCTGCCGGGCAGGATGCTGTGGAAACGGTCATGTCTCTCCCTCTCCGGCGGCACGTAACCGCCCGTGCGGCTTCGCCGGGAGAGATATAGGCTCCGCACGGACACCCCGCCAGATGCGCGGGGCACGTGCGCTGCAGCCGCGTCCGTTATTCGGCCGCGACGCGCTGGGTGAAGAAGCCCCGTCCCTCGGCCTTGCCATCCAGGGCCGCGACGACGTTCTCATAGAACTGACGGCTGGAGACTTCCCAGCTGAAATTCAGCGCGAAGGCACGTGCGCGGGTGCGCGGAATTTCCAATGCCGCCAGCGCGGCCGCCCTCAGGTCCTGATCCAGCACCCCCGGCCCGTTGCGGCCGATCACGTCCAGCGGACCGGTGACCGGATAGGCCGCCACCGGCACGCCGGAGGCCAGCGCCTCAAGCAACACGTTACCGAAGGTATCGGTGACGCTGGGAAACACGAACACATCGAGCGAGGCGAAATGGGCTGCGAGTTCCGGTCCCACCTTTGCGCCCGTGAAGACGACCTGCGGATAGCGCTGGCGAAGCTCCTCCAGCGCCGGCCCCCCGCCGACGACGACCTTGGAACCGGGCAGGTCGAGCGCGAGGAAAGCCTCGATGTTCTTCTCCACCGCAACCCGGCCGACATAGCCGAAGATCGGGCGCGGCAGGTCGAAGACCGGCGTGTAGCCGGGGTTGAACAGCGTGCTGTCCACGCCGCGGTCCCAGCGCATCAGGTTGCGGAAGCCGCGCGCGGCAAGCTCCGCCTCCAGCGACGGCGTGGCGATCATGCAGCCGGCGGCGGCGTTGTGAAACCGGCGCATCCACGCATAGGACCAGCGCAGCGGCACAGGCACGCGGGCATGCAGATATTCCGGAAAGCGGGTGTGATAGCTGGTCGTGAAGCGCAGGCCCGTGCTGATGCAGAAGCGGCGCGCAAGCAGGCCCAGCGGCCCCTCGGTGACGATATGCACCGCATCCACGCCGGCTTCGGCAATCGCCCGGCCAACGGCCTTCGGCCGCGCGACGGACAGGCGAACCTCGGGATAGGTCGGGCACGGAACGGTGCGATAGTCCTGCGGCGTCAGCGTGCAGGAGGCCACGCCAAGGTCGGCGAGCCCCTCCATGGTCCGCTCCATGGTGCGGACCACACCGTTAATCTGCGGATGCCAGGCATCCGATACGACCATCAGTCGCTTCATGCGGCGGCACGCTCACGGGGGACTTGCTGGTGAATGGGCTGGCCGGCAGCGTTGCTGGTCCAGCGGATCAGCTCGAAACGACCATCGTGAGTTTCCACGATGGCGGTGCAGCTTTCAACCCAGTCGCCGGTGTTGATATAGCCGATGCCGAACCGGTCGTGCATCGTGGCATGGTGAATGTGGCCGCAGATAACGCCATCAACCCCGAGGCGCCGGGCCTCGGTGGCAAGAGCTTCCTCGAACTTGCCGATGAAGTTCACGGCGTTCTTTACCTTCAGCTTGGCCCAGGCCGACAACGACCAGTAGGTCAGCCCAAGACGGCGGCGCACGACATTGACCCACGTATTTGTGGCCAATGCCGCTGTGTAAGCCCAATCGCCAAGGAACGCGAGCCATTTTGCATGGCGAACGACCACATCGAACTGATCGCCGTGAATGACGAGGAAGCGCCGCCCGTCGGCCGAGGTGTGGATCGCGGAATCGATGACCTCGACGCCGCCGAAATGACTGCCGATATAATCGCGCAGGAACTCGTCGTGGTTGCCGGGGATATAGACGATGCGCGCTCCCTTGCGCCCCTTGCGCAGCAGCTTCTGCACCACGTCGTTGTGGCTCTGCGGCCAGTACCACGCCCGCCGCAGCCGCCAGCCATCCACGATGTCGCCGACCAGATAGATCGTCTCGGCATCGTGGACGCGCAGGAAGTCGAGCAGAAGCTCCGACTGGCAGCCGCGGGTGCCGAGATGCACATCGGAAAGGAACAGGGCCCGGTAATGACGCGGCGCATCTTCATCGGGCGGCAGACGGCCGAGTGCCGCCGTCTCATTGATGAACTGGTCCATATCGTCGATCCCTCATGCCCCGGCATCAGCCCGCGGGGCGGAATGCCGGAGCGGCACGGGGCCGCAGACGCGAGGACCTCAGGGTCTCATCCGCTCTGGCGATGACGGATCAGGACGCGATTCCAGTATCATCCATGTGACGGTCAGGCATTTGCCCCGGTTGCCGCCGGCCACAGCGCATGGAAATGATGCACCGGACCGCGACCGTTGCCGATCTTCAACAGATCAGCCGCGCGGATTGCTTCCGTGAGATAGGTTTTCGCCCGCGCAATCGCCGGTTCAAGCGCCATTCCCTGCGCAAGACCGGCCGCGATGGCCGACGACAGGGTGCAGCCGGTGCCGTGGGTGTTCGCGGTCACATGGCGCGCGGCAGAGAACCAGCGCCGGGTACCGTCCGCCGTCAGCAGAAGATCGCTGGCCTCCGGCCCGAGGCCATGCCCGCCCTTCACCAGAACCGCATAGGGCCCGGCCGCCAGCAGCTTTTCCGCCTGCCGCTCCATTTCAGCCTCCGTGCAGGCCGGCGGCAGGCCGGTGAGCCGCGCGGCTTCCGGCAGGTTCGGTGTCAGCACGTAGGCGCGCGGCAGCAGATATTCGCTGAGCGCGGCAACCGCCTCCGGCACCAGCAGCGGATCGCCCGATGTCGCCACCATCACCGGATCGACCACCACAGGCCCGCCGTCGAAGGCATCCAGCCCCTCGGCGATGGCGATGATGGTGTCGATGCGCGAGACCATGCCGATCTTCACCGCCGCAACCGCCAGATCGGAGAAGACGGCATCGATCTGCGCGCGCACGAACTCCGCCGGCGGGTCGAAGACATCGCTCACGCCGAGCGTGTTCTGTGCCGTCAGGGCGGTGACGACGCTGGCGCCATAGACACCGAGCGCGGAAAACGTCTTGAGGTCGGCCTGAATGCCCGCTCCGCCGCCGGAATCAGAACCGGCAATGGTCACGGCAATGGCGGGGGGCGCGGAAGCCGCCGCGTTCGCTTCGAAAGACATCGGTGGGGTTTCCTGCCGGTCAGAGAGCGGCGGCCGGGGCCAAGGCCCGGTCAACGACAAGCCGCAGCGTGCGCGCCGCCATCCAGGGATCCGGCGCCGCCGTAATGGTGGAGATCACCGCCACCCCGCCTACGCCGGCACCGATGACACCGGCCGCATTGCCATGGGTGATGCCGGAGATGGCCCCCACCGGGCAGGCCCCGTCGAGCCCCTTCACCGTGCCGGCGATGCGGGCAAGCCCGTCGAGCCCCAGCGGGGGTTCGGCATCCGGCTTGGAAAGGGTGGGGAAGACGCAGCCGATGCAGACATAATCCAGCACGTCATAGGCCGCCGCCCGCGCCTCGCCGGCGGAACCGAGGCTGAGGCCGACGATCGCCTCCGGCCCCAGGAGGCGCCGGGCATCGTGAACGCTCATGTCGGTCTGGCCGACATGGGTGCCGTCCGCCCCGGCGGCGAGCGCCACGTCCACACGGTCATTGATGACGAGGGGCACACCGGTGCCTTCCAGCGCCTGTTTCAGCGCGCGGGCATTGGCGATCATATCGCGGGTCGAGCCGTGCTTGTCGCGGTATTGCACCAGCGTGGCACCGCCGGCCACTGCCGCGCGCGCCACCTCGGCCAGCGGCCGGCCACGCGTCTGCAACGGATCGACAAGACAATAAACCCTGAGATCGACAGGGCGGCGCAGTCTCAGGGGCACACCGGAGGCCGGCGCACTCGTGTTCGGGGCAGTCGTGTTCATGTCTCAGTTCCCTCCGCCGGCATGATCCGGTTCAGGTGCAAGGGGTTGGCTTTCGCCTCTCAGCCCCGCCCGTCCGCTGCGCAGACCGGTGCAGGACACCCCCATGAGATCGGCAGGCGCTATCTGGTTCGTTCTGGCGGCAGTGCTTCGTTCTCCGGCCGGTCGGCGCTGCCGCCACAGCATCGCCGCCGCCTTATCGCCGGCGGCCCCGCACGGGACCGCACCGGTTTCATGCCGATACCGAACACTTAGCCACTGCCGTCCCCCGGTTCAAGACGAACCGGACCGGCGCGCGCAGTTGACGCCCGCCGGTCGCGGGCGCCATACACCCGGCAAACAAGCAGGCCGGCTGCCTGCTGCCCGCCCCTGCCGCCGGAGGCCATGCGCCATGCCTTTCGACCTTGCCTCTGCCACGACCCCCTCCGCGCCGGATATCCGGCCCGTTCATGTCATCGGTGGCGGCCTTGCCGGCTCGGAAGCCGCCTTCCAGATCGCCCGCCACGGCGTGCCGGTCGTGCTGCACGAAATGCGCCCGGTGCGCTCGACCGAGGCACATCGCACCGACAGCCTTGCCGAGCTGGTGTGCTCCAATTCCTTCCGCTCCGACGATGCCTATTCCAATGCCGTCGGCCTGATCCATGCCGAGATGCGTCATGCCGGCTCGCTGATTCTGGCCGCGGCCGATGCCAATCCGGTGCCGGCCGGCGGCGCCCTCGCGGTGGACCGGGATGCCTTCTCCGCCGCCGTCTCGCAGGCCCTCGCCAGCCATCCGCTGATCACGATCGAACGCGGCGAAAT
>DAIPYB010000254.1:0-4856 GCA_036782955.1 Pseudoxanthobacter sp.
ATCGACCAGCAGCTTCGCGCCCTCGGCAACGCCCTGATCGACATAGCGGGTGATGCGCTCCACGGCGGCCTTCGTGACCAGCGGGCCGAAATCGGCAGACGGATCGAGCGAGGTGCCGACACGCAGTGCCTCCACGCGCGGCGTCAGCTTGGCGATCAGCGCCTCGGCGGTGGCCTCGCCCACCGGCACGGCGACCGAGATGGCCATGCAGCGCTCGCCGGCGGAACCGTAGCCGGCACCGATCAGCGCGTCGACCGCCTGATCGAGATCGGCGTCCGGCATGATGATCATGTGGTTCTTGGCGCCGCCGAAGCACTGGGCACGCTTGCCGGTGGCCGCTGCGCGAGAATAGATATATTGCGCGATATCGGACGAACCGACGAAGCCGACTGCCTGGATGATGGGATCATCGAGAATGGCATCGACGGCTTCCTTGTCGCCGTTGACGACATTGAAAATGCCCGCCGGCCCGCCGGCCTCGATGAAAAGCTCCGCAAGCCGCATCGGCGTGGAGGGATCGCGCTCCGACGGCTTCAGGATGAAGGCGTTGCCGCAGGCAATCGCCGGCGCGGCCTTCCACAGCGGGATCATGGCGGGGAAATTGAACGGCGTGATGCCCGCCACCACGCCCAGCGGCTGGCGCACGGAGTGCATGTCGATGCCCGGGCCGGCGCCCTCGGTGAACTCGCCCTTCAGCAGGTGCGGAATGCCGATTGCGAATTCCACCACCTCCAGACCGCGCTGCAGGTCGCCCTTGGAATCCGGAATGGTCTTGCCGTGTTCAAGCGAAATGAGTTCGGCCAGATGGTCGTACTCGGCATTGCAAAGCTCGAGAAATTTCATCAGCACGCGGGCGCGCTTCTGCGGGTTCTGCGCGGCCCACGCCGGCTGCGCGGCGGCGGCCACCTTCACGGCTTCCGCGACCTCCGCCCGGCTGGCCAGCGCCACGTGCGCCCGCACCTCGCCGGTCATCGGCTGGAACACATCGGCATGCCGGCCGCTGGTGCCCGCGACATTCCTGCCGCCGATGAAATGCCCGATCTCGATCATTGCCCTCTCCTTGGGAAGCCTGTTCTTGAGGAAGCGTTTTCGCTGGCCCGCGCCATTGTGGTGCGCGAACGGGTGAGCGCAGACAAGCGCTTTTATTTCGGCACATCAACGGCCATGATGGCTCAACCGTTGTGCATAATTTCATGCACGGCATCATTGCCCGATTGTCGCTCGCAAACCCGCGGAACCGCCATGGACTGGGACCAGCTTCGCATCTTCCTCGCGGTTGCGCGCTCCGGCCAGATTCTCGGTGCGGCTGGTCGTCTGGGGCTCAATCACGACACCGTCAGCCGCCACATCGCCGCCCTCGAGGAGCATCTGGGCACGCGGCTTCTGGAGCGCCATTCCACCGGTTCCACCCTGACAGCCGCCGGGGAACGGTTGCGGCGCACGGCGGAAGCGATGGAGGCGGAGTTCCTGCGCGCCCAGTCCGACCTTTCGGAAACCGACAGTGAGCTGGCCGGCGCCGTCCGCATCGGCGCCCCGGACGGTTTCGGGACTTATTTTCTGGCGAGCGAACTCAGCGCGCTGTCCTGCCGCCATCCCGAACTGCTGATCGAACTCGTCCCCCTGCCGCGGACCTTCTCGCTTTCGAGACGGGAGGCTGATATCGCCATCAGTCTCGACAGGCCAACCCACGGCCGCCTCATCGTGCGCAGCCTCACCGGGTACGGCCTCAGCGTCTATGCCACCGAGGCTCACCTCGACCGTTTCGGCCCGATCACGCGCCCGGAAGATCTGTCCGGCCGCGTGATCGTGACCGGCATCGAGGAAATGTCCTATTCCAGCGCCCTCAAATATCACGAGGCTCTCGGCAACCTGTCTGCGGTGCGCTTCGCCTGCGCCTCCATCGGCGGCCAGATCGAGGCTGTCCTGTCCGGCAACGGGGTCGGCGTGGTGCACGATTTCATCGCAGCCCGCTATCCGGCCCTTGTCCGCATCCTGCCGCAAATCCACTTCCGCCGGACCTACTGGATCGTCAGCCATTCCGACACGCATCACTTGCGCCGTGTCGCGGCGGTCTACCGCACCATTGTCGACCGAACGGCGGCGGCAAGGGCACTGTTCGACTGCCCGGACGGCACAGCGGCCTGAGAATCGCCGCCAGCGTTGCCAGCGCAGTCCCGAATGACCGAAATGCGACGGATATTGTCAACGCAGACAGAACAATTCATTTCGCAATGAAGGGATGGCTCGGGGCGCGGAGACGGGGCAAACTGCGCCCGTCAGTCATTCGAATGACGGGGCACGGGGCTGTGTCGGCGCGCAGCCGTCAGCCGGCCCGGTCGCTATAACAGAGGTTCGTCATGTCTGAATCCGCTCCGGCCGCCAATGGCCCACTGAATGTGCTCGTGTTCGTCGGCAGCCTGCGCAAGGGCTCCTACAACGCGGCCATCGCCCGTGCCCTGCCCTCGCTTGCCCCGGAAGGCCTGAATTTCACGATTGCCGAAGGTCTCGGCGACATTCCCCATTACGATTCAGACGTTCAGGCCGGCGGCTTTCCGCCCCGCGTTCTGGAACTCGCCGAGGCGCTGCGCGCGGCGGATGCCGTGGCCTTCGTGACGCCGGAATACAATTATTCCATCCCCGGCACGCTGAAGAACGCGATTGACTGGCTGTCCCGCATCAATCCCGCTCCCTTTGCCGGCAAGCCGGCGCTGATCCAGAGCGCCTCGATGGGCGTTCTTGGCGGCGTGCGGGCGCAATATCACCTGCGCCAGATCCTCGTTTTCCTGGATGCCATTCCGCTCAACAAGCCGGAAGTCATCATCGGCGCGGTGCATACCAAGGTCGACGCCAGCGGCACGCTGACGGATGCGCCGACCCGCGAGTTTATCGCCACGCAGCTTGTCAACTTCGCCGCTTTCATCCGGCGCCTGAAGGACTGAGCCACCACGGCGGCCGGCAAGAACGAGACTGACAGCTAGGACAAGCAGGGACCGGCGGCATGGAGATCGGCCTTTACACCTTCGGCGATCTGGCCGCCGGCCAGCGAGGGCCGGAAGCTGCGCGCCAGCGACTGGACGAGATCGTGGCGGCCGCAAAACTTGCCGACGATGCCGGTCTTTCCGTGTTCGGCGTCGGCGAGCACCACCGGCCGGATTATGCCGTTCCGGCCCCCTCGGTGGTGCTGGGCGCGCTGGCGACCGCCACACGCCGCATCAGGCTCACGACGGCGGTGACCATCCTGTCGTCCGACGATCCGGTGCGGGTGTTCGAGCAGCTTGCGGTGCTGGACCTGCTCAGCGGAGGACGCGCGGAGATCACTATCGGTCGCGGTGCGTTCACCGAGTCCTTTCCGCTGTTCGGGTTCGATCTCGCCGACTACGATGCGCTTTACGATGAAAAGCTCGCCCTTTTCTTGCAGCTCATGAAGGGGGGGCCGATCAACTGGCGGGGACGTTTCCGGCCGCCGCTGCACGAAGCCACCCTTTCGCCCCAGCCGCTCGGCGGAATGGACGGGAAAGTCTGGATCGGCGCCGGCGGCACACCGGCCAGCGCCATTCGGGCGGGTGAGGCCGGCCTGCCATTGAATCTCGCCAACATCGGCGCGCCCCCGGCCCGGTTCCGGCCGTTCATCGATCTTTACCGGCGCGCCGGTGCCGCTGCCGGTCACAAGCCGGGCAAGCTGAAGGTCGCGGTTTCCAGCCATTGCCATGTAGGCCGCGACAGCGCCTCGGCGCGACGGGATTTCTTCCCCCATTATGCCAGCTATATCGGCCACAACCTGCCGGCCGGCGATAACGGCTGGCAGGTCACGCCGGACGATTTCAACCGCCTTGCTGCTCCCGACGGCGCACTGTTCGTCGGCAGCCCGGCGGAAATCGTGGACAAGATCCTTTACGGCCACAGCCTGTTCGGCCACGACCGCTTCATGGCGCAGATCGATATCGGCGGCCTGCCGTTCAGCACGGTCGCGGCGGTCATCGAGCGGCTGGGGAGCGAGGTTCTACCGGCCGTCAACCGCGCTCTGGCGGCTTAAGCCCCTTGCCCCCGGCGACATCAGCCAGAGGGGCCTGCCCGACACTCATTGCGCACCGCCGACACGCACGCAGTCGCGGCCCGCAGCCTTGGCGAGATAGACCGCGTCATCGGCGCGGTCGATTGCGGCATCCAGCGTGTCTTTGCCTGCACGCAACACGCTGACGCCGACTGACGCCGTGATCCGCACCGGCCCCCCATCCAGCTGCACCGATGCCGCAGCGACCGCCGCGCGCACCCGCTCCGCAACCGCGACGCCGTCGTCAACCGATGGCAGGACGATCAGCCCGAGAAATTCCTCGCCGCCATAACGGGCCAGAAGCCCCCTGCTGCCCAGCGCATGCCGCATGGCACGACTGGTTTCGATCAGGACAAGATCGCCGCTCGTGTGGCCGTAGGTATCGTTGATCAGCTTGAAACGGTCGAGATCGATCATCAGCACGCACAGCACCGCACCTGCCGCTTCTGCACCGGCGATCAGATGCCGCGCCTCGTCCATGGCGGCACGACGGTTGAGAATGCCCAGCAACGGATCCAGCGTCGCCAGTCGCACCAGTTCGGCATTCGCCTTCTCCAGAGCCTCCGTCCGCTCCGCGACCAGCGCCTCCATCTCCGCCAGCAGGCGCCTGCGCTCGGTCACGTCGCTGAAAGTAAATACATAGCCGCCGCCATCTATCGGGCTGCCGATGATCTCCAGAAAACGACCATCGGGACGCTGGCGATCGAGACGGCACGGCGCACGGGCATGAATGGCCCGCTGGCGGATGCGGACATATGCTTCCGGATCGTCAGGACCATATTCGCCGCGCCGCGCGAGAAAGCGG
>DAIPYB010000255.1:0-4853 GCA_036782955.1 Pseudoxanthobacter sp.
GCCTGCTGCAGCGCACCAAGCAATTGTTCACCGCCGCCGATTCGGAAGTGTGCCTCGGGGACCGGCCATCGGTGCGCGCGCTGACCCGCGATATCGATGCGGAGATCTATTACACCCGCGACAATGCCGGCGTGAAACGCTGGCTCACCGTAAGCTCCCGCCGCCTGCCGCAGCGCGACGACGGCTCGCCCGCCGGCGCGGTGGTCGCCATCGCCGACATTACCCGTGTGGTAGAGTTGGAAGACGCGGCTCGCATCGGCAAGCTCGTCTTCGACTTCACCGCAGAAGGCATCATGGTAACGAATGCCCTCGGCGTGATCAGCCGCATCAATTCCGCCTTCACCAACATCACCGGGTTCGAACTGCGCGATGTCGTTGGCCATAAGGCGGAGATATTTCTGGCCGATTCTTCCAGCAACCCGCTCTATCAGAACATGCATGAGAGCCTTGCCCGGCACCGTTCGTGGGAAGGCGAGATCGAAACCCAGCGCAAGAATGGCGGAAATTTCATCGAACGGCTGGTGGTCAGCCCGGTCTTCGACAGCCACGGCATTACGCTGGGATATGTGGCACTGATTTCCGACGTCAGCGAACGTCACGAACGGGAAGACGAACTGTGGCGGCGCGCGAACTTCGACAGTCTCACCGGCCTGCCGAACCGCACACTGCTGCATGACCGCATCAGCCAGTCGCTGGTGCAGGCCACACGGCGGGATGCTCTTGCGGCGGTTCTGTTCATCGACCTCGACCGGTTCAAGCCGGTCAACGACACTCACGGCCACGCGGCGGGCGATGAGCTTTTACAGCAGGTGGCGGCCCGTATCCGCAGTTGCGTACGCGAAGAAGATACGGTCTCGCGGCTGGGCGGCGACGAGTTCGTGGCCCTGCTTCCCGCGGTCGGCTCCCCGCAGGCGGCCGGGGCCGTGGCCGCCAAGATTCTCGACAGCCTTGAGGCCCCCTTCCGCCTCTCAGCCGTCACGGTGCAGATTTCCGCCTGCATCGGCATCAGCACAGGCAATGCCACCAACAGCACGGCCGACAGCCTGATGACCCGCGCCGATGAAGCCATGTACGCCGCCAAGGCCGAAGGCCGCGCCCGCTGCCGAATGGCGGCAACGCCCGCCGACGCCGAGCACGAAAGAGAACCGTCCGTCAGTGGCTGACCCGGCAGGAAAGGCCGGCGAAGCCATGAGGCGCGGCAGCTCTTTCGGGAAAGATCAGCCCCGCGAAAATGGCACGCAAGACCGGACCAATTTTCGAAAGCGGAACAATCACGCCTTCCCTGCCCGTGTTCTGCCCTGTTCGATTTCGTCTGCGATTTGATATTTCAACATATCGATAGCCATATCGAGACGGCTTTCATCGCCGATATATCTGCAGATCATATTATATTTCCCGATGACGACATCATCTACGTCGCCATGGGAGGGTGAGATCCCATTCTTTCGATACGAGCTTTCAACGATGGTTCGGATAAGCCTCCACAAAGCCCGGTCAATTCTGCCGGCCGGAGGACCTGAACTCTCGGATGCAGCATAGCCATGCGTTTTTGCGCTGCACTGATCACCCTCACCTGACAGAAGCCAGTCCGGGCTTATTCCCAGCCCGACAATACGCAGCATTTCGACGGCGCCGGGGCTGGTTCGTGCGCTTTCCCAGTCGCTGACGGTCCGTTGCTGCACACCGATCTTCTCGCCGAAAGCACTCTGGCTCAGGCCCAGATGTTTCCGAATGCGCTTGATTCTGGCCGCTATCAGCGTCTTTTCATCCATGGCGACAAGCTCGCCATGTCGGGCGCCCCACCGGATCGCCACCGAGGATTGTGTCAACGCGAAAATTCGCGTGCTGCGCCAAATATTTAGCGGACTGTTCCTTTCGGGCGGACTGTGCGCCAAGAAAATAACGCGCTTCTACACTTGATATGCGTATTTGCGCTATATATCCTTCTTGGCATGTCGAGAAACCGGACAAGCACAGACATCCCCGAAAAGCCCGCTGAAAGGCGGGTCTGGATCCTCTATCAACTCCGGCTGCGGGGACTTTCCTTCCGCAGCCTCTCGCGACAAATCGGGTGTTCGCCACAGGCCGTTTTCTATGCGGCCTCCGGATACCCCAGCATGGACATAGAGGTCGCGATCGCGTCCGCGATCGGGGTGCCGCACGCCATCCTGTTTCCTGAACACTTTGACGAGCACGGGCAGCGCCTGAGGCTTGTCATGTCAAGGAAGCGGAAAAGTAACGCGCATCCGGCGGAACGCAATGTCGAAACGCACGATGCACTCTGTCAGGCACAGCCGATGCCGCCCTGACCCATGCTTTTGCGCTGAAATCACGGCCCGCAATGGCAGCGCCAGACGCTGCTCCTCCGCTCCCCATGGTGCAGCCATGTCATCCGCGTTCATCGTTTCGCTCTTCCGGGATCCCCGTTCAGCCTGCAAAGAACTGATGGCATCGAGAGATTTCCTGCATCATCTTGCCCGTGGCTTGACCGCTGCCGAGGCAGACATGCTGGTCACGCGGGAACACGGTCCTTTCGGTGCGGACTGGCACCTGCGGTTGCTGGCCGCCTGCGCAGCCGCGCCACACCTCCGCGATCCCCGCAGCCATGAGGCCTCCGTTCTCTATCTGGTCGGAAAGGCACGCGAATCTGTGCCGGGAAGCCATTCGCAACCCGGGCCGCCCGCCGACGTCGACGGCGGGTCCGAGGCGATCCTGCTGCCGTCCGGCACCGGCACGCCGCGGCCGCCCCCCCGGGGCGAATGGGAGAGCGACCTGCGACGCGCGCTCGTGAGCGCGCCGGATCAGCTGGCCCCGGATCAGCTGGCCGTGGTGTTTCAGCCGGTATTTTCGCTGGCCGAAGGCAAGATCACAGGTGCCGAAGCTCTGGCACGCTGGCGGCATCCGACGCGGGGCGAGGTTCCACCCGATGTCTTCATTCCGGTTGCGGAGGAGACCGGCCTCATCGGGGCCATCGGCGCGCATGTGCTGTCGGTCGCGTGTACGGTGGCAGCCGGCTGGCCGGACGACCAGACCGTGGCAGTCAATGCCTCCGCTCTGGAACTGGCAGACGACGGCTATGCCGGCCGTGTCGCCGCGGCCCTCAGCGCCAGTGGGCTGGCTCCGGCTCGCCTTGAGATCGAGATCACGGAAACGGCCGCGATCGCGGCAACCGGGGCGAGCGCACGCACGCTGGCGGCGCTGCGTGCATGCGGGGTCCGGCTCGCCATTGACGATTTCGGTACCGGCTTTTCGTCCTTCAGCCGGCTGCGCCAGATTGCCGCCGACCGTATCAAGATCGACCGCAGCTTCATCGCCAACATTGCCCGGAATGCCACGGATCGGGCTATCGTGAAGGCCGTGGTGGATATGGCACACGCGGCCGGGTTGCAAACAACGGTGGAGGGCGTGGAGACGGACGAACAGAGCCAGTGGCTCCGGGCCGCGGGTTGTGACAACGTGCAAGGCTTTCTGTTTGCGCGCCCCATGCCAAGAGAGGCCATCGACCTTATGATGCGGGCTGGCGGCAACATCGGCAGACGGGCGGCGAACGGGCCCGGAGAAGCCTGAACCCATCATTCAGGCCCACCGTGCCGGACGGGGCAGAGGCGCGTGACGGCAATGTGGGTGTGAATGATGACGGAACAGGAGCGCGACGACCGACCTCGCTCTGGCAGCGCCCTTCTGCCGACCCTGCTGCGCCGGGATCTCCCGCTGTTCCTCGTCCTTTCCGTTCTGGCGGCCGGCTGCATGGCATTCGGCGGTCCCTTTGCGCCGGCCGCAATCATCTGGCTGCCCGGCGCGGTCATGATCGCGCTGCTTTACCTGCGCCCCGATCAGGGCAGGGTGCGCGGGTTCGCCGTGTTCGCTGCCGCGATGCTGGCGGCCGGGCTGGTTCTGGGGCACTCGCCGGCCGTCGCCACCGCCCTCGCTGCCGCCAGAACGGCCGAGGTGGCCGTGGCGGCCTTCGTGCTGAACAGACCCCTTTTCCGCCAGCCGCCCCCGCCGGGACCCGTGTTGCTGGTGCAGGTGCTGACCGTCGCCGGCGTGGTGGCTCCGCTGGCCGGCACTGGCTGCGCCGCCGTCCTGCTGGCTTCCACCGCATCGGGAATGACCACCGCAACGGCCGTGGAGTGGTGGCTTGGCGGCCTGCTGGGGGCCATGGTGGTGCTGCCTCTGGCGCTGACATTCAGCCGCGATGCCATCCGGCAATTGCAGCAGCCGGCAACCCTCCTGTCTTTCGCCGGCATCGTCGTTCTCATTGCCGCGGTTTCGGTGCTGTCCTTCACGCACCTGCGGTTTCCGTTCGTCATCATGGCCCTGCCGCTGATGCTGGCGGCGCTGCAGACGGACAGCTTCCGCACCTCCGTTGCCGTTTCGGTCATGGTCCTGACGGTCGCGGGCCTTCTCCTGCTGGGGGCCGGTCCGGCCCACACGGCGGGAATGACGCTGAACATCGGCTTGTCGACGGCCTTGTCGGCGCTGCCCGCGCTGTTGTTCGCCGCCCTGAAATCGGTGCTGGCGGAACGCGAGCGGCAGGCCCGCGAAAGCGAAACGATGTTCCGGCAGACGATGGACAACTCCGCCATCGGCATCGCCATCGTCGGGCTGGACGGCGCGTGGCACGAAGTCAATGAAGCCGTCTGCGATTTTCTCGGCTACAGCCGCTCGGAACTGCTGGCGATGACCTTTCAGGACATCACCTGCCCGGAAGATCTCGACAAGGATCTCTCCCAGCTGCGACGGACGCTGACGGGTGAAATCGACACCTATCAGGTGGAAAAGCGCTATGTGCGCCGCGACCGCCGCGTGGTGTGGGCCCTGCTAGCCGTCAGCATCGTGAGGGAGGAGAAAAC
>DAIPYB010000256.1:0-4852 GCA_036782955.1 Pseudoxanthobacter sp.
GGTGAGAACACGTTCACCGGCCCCCAGCTTGTCGCCGACTTTGCCCTCACGAAAATTCGGGGTCAGTGCAGGCTGGGCGTCGGCGGTTTCACGCTTACGAGGAAGATCAGCCTGGCCACCCCGTGCAGGTTTGCCGGCACTTCGCCGCCCCGCGCCAGCACCTCCCGCATCAGCTGCCGCTCCCGCCGGCTGACCAGCTTCGCTCGTACCAGAAATGACAGCGCCTGATGCGCCGTCATGCAGAACTCGGGTTCCATTGGCTGCCTCACTCGGCGCCGGCAGAGCCAGCGGCTTGGTGGTATCGCCCTTATTCAGCCAGTCCTTGAACTGCGGAGCCGTGAGGCGAACAATCGAGCCCAGCCCCTGCCAACCCTTGGCGTAATTGGCGCGATAGGCGGCTTCAGCTTCGCCGCGGTCACGGTAGCCGATCAGCGCCTTGTGTTCGTCGAACCGGCCTGTCGTGGGCTCGATCTGGTTGACGACGAACACATGGCTGGCATCGGGCAGGTCGGTCGTGCCGGGCTTCACGAACGTGTCGACGTGATCCTTGTCACGCCCGACGGTTCCGCGGATGTAGCCATAATGGCTCTGCATCGTGATGGACCACGGCTTGCCATCCTTGTCGACACCCTTGCGCTGCGAGCCCTGCGGGTTCTCGACAGAGATATCGAGACCGCCGATTTTCAGGTGGCCGAGACGATAGTTGCCGGCCTCCTTCTGAGCTTGCGTCGGCTCGGGCAAATCGTTGTTCGGAGAGGTTGCCGCCTCGTGGGCAGCAGCATCAATACGCCGGGCCTCGCCTTCGATGATGGCTGGGGTCTTCTCCTTTTTGGGTGTTGCGCGCTTCGCTACCGGCGGGAGAATTTCACCATCAATTGGCGCGGGTTTCTTCTGAGCGATTGCGGAGACATGAACCGGGCTTTGTTCGGTGGTAGCGTCCGGCGCGACTGGCGCAGAGCGGGCCTGATCGGCATAAACTCGGAACACATCATTCGTTCCGGGTACCCTATCGCCATCACCCTCTTCAGGTGCCACGAGGATCTGCTCGATGCTGCGCGGGCTCTTGCCTGCCTTCCGGTCTTCGTCTTGTGCGGTGAGGACATATTCGGCATCGGTGCGAGCGAGGCCGAAATCCTTCATCATTTTCGAGATGTTGGCTTCCCGCTCGGGGAGATCGACCGGGGGCTCCCCACGCTGTTCGCGCTCAACCTCTTCTCGTGCGATGCGTTCGGCTTCCTCGCGCGGATAGCCTTCATCGAATTCGAGGATGCCAGCGCGCTCTTCGATCCGGTCGCGCAGGTAGTCATCGGAACCGGCGATGGTGAAGCGCTGAACGTCGGCCGTGACCGGCTGTTCTGCGCCGGATTCGGGCTGCATCGTTGCGACAGGAACCGCATTTTCCGCTTCAAGCGTCACGACGCCGGCATCGAGATCGGCACGGCTGTATTCGAGAAGCTGTCCATCATCGGACTTGAAGCTGATGCCATAGGCGCCTTCGTCGGTCACGGTGCCGGAGATGTTGCCGTACTCATCGGCCACCGTGACGCGCTTGCCGGTAAGATCGGAGCCGCGACGGACGGCCGCGTCAACTTCGGCAATGCCGTGGTCGAGGGCGCGCTCCATCGGGCCTTTCGGTTCCACTGCCTCTTCAACCGGCGCAGCAGTTCCGGCGCCCGCCGCGTCGGGGGCGGCAGCGGGCGCGGCATCTTCCGGCACGGCCGGCCTGGCATCCGGCGTCTCGCCCGCACGCGGGGCCGCGGCACCAAGCCCGGCACCCATGAGGCCGCCCACCGCCGCCCCGCCGGCGGCCTGATTGGCAACGCCCTCCATGAGCCGCTGGTTCGGATCGGCGTTCTGCATCGCCGCGTTCTCGGAAATCTGCTGGAAGCCGCTCTGCGGGGCTTCCTCCAGCAAGCCTTCGCCGACGGCACCACGGACAGCCGCGCTCAGCCGTCCCTTCGCCGGCCCGGTGATGATCTTCGCAAGCGCGCGGTCGCCAAGGCCGCCGAAGATGCCGGTGGTGACGCCGGCGAGGATAAAGGCCTGCGTCGAGGCCTTGTCCGCCAATGCGGTGCGGGCCTCGTCGAAGCTCTTGCCCTGCGCCATGAGCGTCTTCAGAGCGTCGGAGGAGGAAAGCTGCTCCGGCGTCATGGCGTTGATGCGGTCGCGCACAGAGCGTGACGACTGAGCGCCACCAAGCCCGCCTTCCATGAGGCCGCCGGCAATCGTCGCCGTGCGCGCCGCTGCGCGGGCAGCCGCCGCCTTGTCGGCGCCACGGGCAATCGCACGGGTATAAGCGCCCTTCGCCAGAAGGCCGGTCGGCCCCATGGTGATGACCATTTCGGGCAACGATTCCACGAGGCCGGAATAATAGGCACGGGGATCGGACCATGCGGGACCGAAGCTGTAGCCATCCGGTCCCTCGGAAACCCAGTCCTTGCGGCGGGCGGCCAGCATCTCCGGCGACCACCCGGCTTCCACCGCCTGTCGCTGTTCACGGAAAATCTCGTCCGTGCTCTTGCCCATCATCCAGCGGTCGGCCGCGCTGGCGGCATCGACAATGGCCTGCCCGACAATCGGGGTCCGCCGCACCAGCTCCTGCACATCTTCCGCCGCGGTGTTCACACCCGAGCGAAACAGGTTGAGGGTGTCGGAGAAGATGTTGCCATCATCGTTGCCGGTGGCGGCCGCCGCCGGCGCGCCGGTCTCGACCGGCTTCCATTCGGTCTGCGGCGCGTCGGCCGCGCCGAGCGGAACCGTTTCGACGGAGCGCGGCTCCGGGAACTGTTCGTTTGCAATCCGCCGGGCGCGATCCATAAGGGCATTGCCAATATCGGCATTGCCGCCAGCAATGCCGGCCGTGATCGCGCCAGCATCATCCAAGCCGCGGTTAAGGTGCGCGCGCATTGAACGAGCCGCACGGTCAATGTCGCCGCCGCTCTCGCCCACAGCCATCAGCACATTGACCGGCACATCATAGCGAGCAGCGACAGCATTGTAGTCGGCCGTCGGAGAAGTTGGCTTCTCGATGCCGTCCTGCGCCTTGATGTTGTCGAGACCGGGCAGCCCCCGCGCGTTCTGGACGATCTTTTCGATGTCGGATGCAAAGCGCTGATCGGGGGATGCGAAGAACGGATCGGCCATGTTCATCTTCCAGATGCAGTCGGATTTTATCCGACTATATCCGGAAGATATCCAACGGTAAATCCGTCAACCCTGTCCGGCTACCGGAAAACGCGCACCCCTCGCTGCGGCGGGCGCGTGAGATTACGCATGCCCTGTGCAGCAGCAGTGGATTGAGGCGATGTCGGCAGCGTGCCTGTCTCCGGTGGCACGCTGAACGTATTGGGCGGCGCCACGTCGCCGTAGGCCGGCAGGGCGCGGCTCTGCACAGGCGTGGCAGTCGGGCCGGATTGCTGTTGCCCGCCCGGTGCGCCCGCCATTGCCTCGGCCGCGCTGTTAAGGAGACCAAGGCTTTCAGCCGCCCGCTTTACCTTCTCTTCTTCCGACAGGCCGACGAAAGCGGTATCGCCAGCCTCCATGCTGCGGATGCGTGCTTCCAGCGCCTTGCGCACATTCTCGACGCCGCCCCCGCCGGCCAGTTTCGCGTTCTCCTCTGCGATCTTGTTGAGGGATTTCTCGCGCTCCAGATCGATGGCGTTGTCGTGCCTGACCTGTTCAAAAGCGACTTTGCCCTGAAGCTCGGCCTTTGCCGTTGCCTGCGCCTCGATGATCTTCGTGTTGTGCTCGAACACGGCCTCCGGGTTCACGACGGCGAGCACGCCCTGCTGGAATTCATCCATGTTGGTGTAAGTCTGCTCGAACTTCCTGCCGGTGGCCTTGTCGGTATATTGCACCTTGATGCCGACGGTCTTGCCGTCCTTGTCCTTCACCGGCGAGGCGTCGCCGTCATAGCCGGACAGGTCCATGTAGCCGTTGTTGCCGAGAATTTCGTCCATGCCGGACGAGACGCGGTCCCAGTCCTGCATCTGGGCCGCCTGAAAGATGCGGTAAGCACTGCTCATGCCGTCCTGCACCTTCTTGTCCTGCACCCATTTGCCATAGGCCTGAGCCTTTTCCGGCTGGCCCGCCTGTAGATAGGCCTGCTGCACCTTCGGCACGCCAACCTTCGCGTAATGGTCCATCATGCTGCCCACGGAGGCGTCGGCCGCCTTTTCGGCATCCGCCCTGCTGCCGTAAGTCTGCCCGCCGAAGCCGAAGGCAGGCAGGCCCTTCTCATTGGTGGCCTGAGTGATGGAGCCGCGCGCTGCCGTGAGGTCCGCGTTGTAGGCATCCGTGGCGGCCTTTCCGGCGCCGGTCATGGCGGCATCGAGATCGGCGTCCTTCCGGAGGCCGCGCAGCCTGCTGTCGCGCTCTGCCGCAACAAGAGGCGCGTTCGCCGCGCGCTCCTGCTGCTGGTAGGCCCGATCTTCCCGCTCCGTCTGCATCCGGTAATCCTGCATGTCGCCAAGGCGCTTCGCGGCATCGGCGCGAAGCTGGTAATCCCGATCGGCGGCGGCCTTGTCGTCGATGGCCGCCTGTTCGCGCAGCTTCTGCTGGCGCTCGGACAGATCGTCCAGCCGCTTCTGGCGGCTCATATCCGTCCCGGTTCGATAGCCGGCAACCGCGCCATCAAGGAACGCCCCGATCCCCACACCCATGTTTGCCATTTCTCAGGATCCTCAGTTCTGCGCGAAGGCGCGTGCGGTGGTGGCAAGCGCCTTGCCGGCGCTCTTTGCGAGCGTGTTCAGGCCGGGAAGGGCCTTGCCGACAGCCGATCCGATCCCTTCCAGCACGCTGCCGCCTGCCGGTGTTGCGGTGTCTCCGGATGCCGGGGCGCCGGTGGCAGTGC
>DAIPYB010000257.1:0-4845 GCA_036782955.1 Pseudoxanthobacter sp.
CTCGCGGGCGGAACGCCGCCGCGTGCCCTTGAAGGCCATATGCTCCAGAAGATGGGAAATGCCATGCTCACGCTCGGCCTCCGAGCGCGAGCCGGCACCGACCCACACCCCGAGAGCCGCGCTCTCGATGTGGGGCATTTCCTCCGTGACGACGGTGAGGCCGTTGGCGAGGCGGGAAACCGTGACGGCCATGACCGCTCAGACCTCCGATTTGACGGCGCGCGTATGCGCGTCAATGAAACGAGCCACAGCCGCCTTGTCGGCGGGGATGCGGGTAAACCGCTCCGGGCGTTCATAGAGATCGGCCATCCGAGCCGGCAGGGCGGGCTGTACGCCGGTGGCGGCCAGCACCGCATCCGGGAACTTGGCCGGATGGGCGGTCGCCAGCGTCACCATCGGCACCGCGCGGTCGATGAACCGCTCCGCCACAGAAACGCCGACGGCCGAGTGTGGATCCAGCACATAGCCGCAGGTGGCGCTGACGCGGGCAATGGTATCGCGCGTTTCCAGAATGTCGGCGCGGCCGGCCTGGAACAGCG
This sequence comes from Pseudoxanthobacter sp., assembly GCA_036782955.1. GTDB lineage: Bacteria > Pseudomonadota > Alphaproteobacteria > Rhizobiales > Segnochrobactraceae > Pseudoxanthobacter. Next base: position 540 of record DAIPYB010000257.1, read on the forward strand.
CCCGGATGGCATCGAGTGCCGCCGGCTCGACCGTGAAAGTACCCGACTGCGACAGCCCGGCCATCAGCGCCTCGATCTTGCGGCCATCGCGGCCGACAACCTCGAACAGCAGGCGCTCGAAATTGGACGAGATCTGGATATCCATTGACGGCGAGGTGGACGGTTCCACCGCGCGCGTCTCGTAGCGGCCGGTTTCAAGCGTCCGCCACAGGATGTCGTTGACGTTGGTGGCTATCACCAGCTTCTCGATGGGCAACCCCATGCGGCGGGCGACATAGCCGGCGAAGATATCGCCGAAATTGCCGGTCGGCACCGTGAAGCTGACCGGGCGGAACGGTGCGCCGAGCGAAACGGAAGCTGTGAAATAATAGACGATCTGGGCCACGATGCGGGCCCAGTTGATGGAGTTCACGCCGGCAAGACGGGTGCGGTCGCGGAAGGCGTGATCGTTGAACAGCCCCTTCACGATGGACTGGCAGTCGTCGAAGGTGCCATCCACCGCAAGGGTGCGGACATTTTCATCCGCCACCGTGGTCATCTGGCGCTGCTGCACCGGGGAAACGCGCCCGTCGGGATAGAGGATGAAGATATCCAGACCGTCGCGGCCGCGGAATGCTTCGATGGCCGAGGCGCCGGTGTCGCCGGAGGTGGCGCCGACGATGGTGGCGGCCTCGCCACGGCGGGCAAGGGCATATTCCATCAGCCGGGCGAGCAGTTGCATCGCCACGTCCTTGAAGGCCAGCGTCGGCCCGTGGAACAGCTCCAGCAGGAAATGGCCCGGCGCAAGCTGAACCAGCGGCGCGACCGCGACGTGCCCGAAGCCGGCATACGCCGCCTAGATCATCGCATAGAGATCGGCGTCGGGAATTTCACCATCGACGAAGCGGCGGATGACAGCGTGCGCGACATCGGCATAAGGCCGGCCGGCGAGATCGGCGATTTCGGCCGCCGAAAAATGCGGCCACGTCTCCGGCACATAGAGACCGCCATCGCGGGCCAGACCGGCGACGAGAACATCGAGAAAGCCGAGCGCGGGCGACTGCCCGCGGGTGCTTACATAACGCAAGGGATAGCGTCCTTCCGCAGCCTGCAGAATGGAAGGGGATCAATGACGACGGGGCGTAATTTTATTGATCGATGACCCGGCCGGCAAGCACCGATCCGTTCCGCGTTAATAAACGGCCTCCCCGCCATCAGCCATGGCCGACCTCGCCGGAAAGCATGGCGGGATCGATGCCGAGCTTGCGCAGGGCGCGGCCGTACTTGGTCTCAAGCCCGTCGTCGAACACCAGATCGGCATCCGCCGGGCAGGTCAGCCAGCCATTGGAGCGGATCTCGCTTTCCAGTTGCCCGGGTGCCCAGCCGGCATAGCCCAGCGCCAGCAGGGCGCGGTGCGGCCCGCGATTTTCGGCAATGGCGCGCAGGATATCCAGCGTCGCCGTCAGGCAGACGCCGCCATCGATGGGCAGGGTGGCGTTCTCGATCAGGAAATCGTCGGAGTGCAGCACGAAGCCCCGGCCGGCCTCGACCGGGCCGCCGCAATGCACCCGCATCTGCCGCGAGCCGCCACCCGGCAGACGGATGCCATCCGGCGAGGACACGATGCGCAGCTGCTCAAGAAGGTCGGGAAAAGTGATGTTGCGGGCAAGCTGGTTCAGCACCAGCCCCATGGCCCCTTCCTCGGAATGCGCGCACACATAGACGACCGACCGCTCGAAGCGCTCGTCGCCCATGCCCGGCATGGCAATCAGAAGCTGGCCCTCCAGAAAGGCGCCGGCCTCCGCAAAGGCATCGGGAACAGATCGCGGCATTGTCACCCTCCTGCCCACACATCGCTTCGTCATTGAGAAGCCAGCATAGAATCACCTGCCGCCGCCGTCGAGCATCTGTTGCAGCGGGGCTGGCGTGGCGCTGCGGCCGGCGGACGCCGGCACGATTTGATGGAGCGCAATTTTATCGCGTCATCGGCTTTGCAGGACCCGGCGAACGTCTTATCTATCCCCAAGACCGGCCGGCAGCCACAGCGCCGGCCCAAACCCGGAGCGACGCGGATGAGCCTCAAAGTCGGTGACAGCCTGCCCGAAGCGACCTTCAAGACCCCGACGGCGGATGGCCCGAAGGATATCACCACGGCCGAGATTTTCGCCGGCAAGACGGTGGTGCTGTTCGCCGTGCCGGGCGCCTTCACGCCCGCCTGCAGCCTCAACCACCTGCCGGGCTATGTCCACAATGCCCCTGCGATCTCCGACAAGGGCGTGGATACCATCGCCGTGGTGTCGGTCAACGACGTGTTCGTGATGGACGCGTGGTCCAAGGCCTCCGACCCCGACCACAAGGTGTTATTCCTGGCCGACGGCAGCGCCGCCTTCACCAAGGCGGTCGGGCTGGATCTGGATGCTACGGGCTTCGGCATGGGCGTGCGCTCGCGCCGTTATTCCGCACTGGTGCGCGACGGCGTGGTCGAACAGATCAATGTCGAGGACGTGGCCGGCAAGGTCGAGAAGTCTGGCGCCGACGCGATGCTGGCCAGCCTCTGAGGCAACCGGCACCAACGGCGGCTTTTCAGGGCCGGCCCAGGCGGGGCCGGCCTATTTCATTTACTGCGGCGACTTTTCCGCGCTTTCCGCAGCCGGCGGTGCAGCGCCGTGCATGCTCTGCCCGATCTTGATGAGCGTGACGAGATAGATCACCGCCACCAGCACCACCAGCACGCCGGCAAGAGCGAACGAACGGCGGCGCCGGTTTTCCAGCGCCGTCAGGCTGGGGCGAATGCGGCGGCGGCGACGCGGCCGGCGCGGGGGCTCTTCCTGCTCCACCGGATGGCTCAGGCAAACGCGGCGGCGAGCGCCGTCACGAGATGCTCGCCCAGCAGAACGGCGAACAGCAGGAACAGGTAAATCAGCGAGAAGCCGAACAGTTCGCCGGCCGCGCGGTTGCGCCGTTCCACGCCGGCAAAATAGAGCCGCACCGAAAGCAGCACGAACACCGCGCCGAGCACCGCCGAAAGCACGCCATAGGCGAGCCCGGCGAAGCCCATGAACCATGGCAGCACCGCGGTCGGCGCCAGCACCAGCGCATAAATCAGGATCTGGATGCGGGTGGCCCGGTCGCCCGCCACCACCGGCAGCATCGGCACGCCGGCGCGCGAATAGTCGCCCGACTTGATGAGCGCCAGCGCCCAGAAATGAGGCGGCGTCCACAGGAACACGATGAAGAACAACACCAGCGGTTCGATGGCCACATGGCCCGTTACCGCCGCCCAGCCGACTACCGGCGGCAGCGCGCCGGCAGCGCCGCCGATGACGATGTTCTGCGGCGTCCACCGCTTCAGCCACATGGTGTAGATCACCACGTAAAAGAAGATGGTGAAGGCCAGCAGCCCGCCAGCAAGCAGGTTGGTTACCAGCGACAACATCACCACGGAGCCGACCGAAAGGATCATCCCGAAGGCAAAGGCCGATGCGCCATCGACACGGCCGGCCGGAATGGGCCGGTTGCGGGTGCGCGTCATAACGGCGTCGATGTCGGCGTCGTACCACATATTGAGGCAGCCGGAGCCGCCGCCGCCAATGGCGATCAGCGCCAGCGCAACCGCCCCGATGACGGGATGGATGCTGCCCGGTGCGATCAGCATGCCGACCAGCGCGGTAAAGACCACCAGCGACATCACCCGCGGCTTCAGCAGGGCGATGAAATCGCCCACCGACGCAGAGCCGACGCCGGCGACTGCCGTTTCATCGCGGGTGGGATCGCTCAATGCCATCGTCGGACCAACACTCTCTCTGCGGGCGCGTTTCAGCCCCTCGCTGCGGGCAACCTGAATCGACGGTGCCGGGAGGTCTTAAGTGCCGTGGCCGGCGCCAAATCGCAAGCCTCGCTTTGATCTGTTTCAAACCCGGGCGGACGCCTGTTGCCGCCCGGCGTCACCGGCGCGGCACCGCAGGCAGGCTCAGGAGCGCGGCACAGACGCGGAGAGGTAGAAGGCCACGACCGGCGGCGGCGAGGCAACCTGCCATTCCGGCGAGGTCGCGCCCGCACCCCACGGGTTGTCGCCCGCCGGCACGGCGCGCAGGAAGGCAACTGCGATACCGGCCAGAAAGACCGCGATGCCTGCCACCGAAAGCACCGCCCCGCCGAGCGCCACCGGAACGCCGCCGACGGCCGGCATCCGCCCGGCCATCGCAGACAGATGCAGCGGCAGGAACACCAGGTTAACCCCGGCAAAGGCGAGCCAGAAATGCAGCTTCGCCAGCCGTTCGCTGCACATGAGGCCCGTCATCTTGGGGAACCAGAAATACCAGCCGGC
>DAIPYB010000258.1:0-4841 GCA_036782955.1 Pseudoxanthobacter sp.
GCAGGTAGAGCCGGTCGTCGCGTGCCGACAACAGCGCCAGCGAGACCATGTAATCCGTCATGTCACCATCCGGCGGTGCCACCACGGTGGTGGACCATGCCATGACGTGATCGCCGGAAAACAGCACGCCCGTCCCTTCCAGCGCGAAGGCCAGATGGTTGGCCGCATGGCCCGGCGTTGCAACCGCAGTCAGGCGAAAGCCGTCTCCGCCGAAACTGTCGCCATCGCGCATTGGCCGGTCGGGCCGGAAGGCGATATCGCCGGAAGCATCGCTCGCCGCCGTCCCGTCCCGTCCCGGCCGGGCCGGGCGGTGCGGCCCCTCGCCGAAGGTCGCCGCGCCCGTCAGCGCCGCCAGGCGGGCAGCGGCCGGGGAATGGTCGCGGTGCGTGTGGGTCACCAGAATGGCCGCAATCGGCCGGCCGGCCGCAGCATGCAGGATGTCGGCGACATGGGCCTCGTCATCCGGACCGGGATCGATCACGGCCAGCCTGTCTTCGCCGACGAGATAGGTGTTGGTGCCGTGAAAGGTGAACGGACCGGGATTGCGTGCTGTCAGGCGCCGCACGCCCGGCGCCACCTCCACGGCCGCGCCCCAGGCCGGGTCGAAATCCTGCGTCAGCTTCAGAGCCGCCATTTCAGACCAGCCAGTTTCAGGACGGGCGCGTTCAGGGCTGAAAACAGGTCGGGGGCGATATAGCCCTCACTGCCCGTCCCCGGCTTCGCCATCGCGCTGCCCGCGCGGCGAACGGCTGTTGAAGCCACCGGGGCCGGTGGTGCCGAGGATATAATCCCAGTACGGCACGCTGACACCGAACCAGCGGTCCGGCACACGAAAATGGTGCAGCATGTGGATGCGCCGCATCGTCAGCATGAACTGGCTCGTCGGATGACCGTGGTGCACATAGTAGTGCAGCATGTCATAGCCGAGATAGGCGATGATAAATCCCATCAGAACCGGATAACGCAGCGTATCGCCAAAGAGCAGCGTGATAAGGCCGAATGCGATCAGCATGATCGGCGCGCTCATCAGCGGCGGCATGACGAGGCGCAGCGGATCGGAAGGATGATCGTGGTGCACGCCATGCATCAGATAGTGCAGCCGCGCACCGATCTTGCCGGGAAACTCGGTGTGAAACAGATAACGATGGCCAAGATATTCGGTCAGCGACCACAGCAGATAGCCAACCAGCGCGGCCCCGAGGATGGCCCAGAAGCCATAGAACCCGGCGCTGACGAAGCCCAGCCAGATGATGACCGGCGTGAAGAACACCAGCGGCGCCCACCACGGCACGCGCGAGAGCTTGTCGAGCAGCGGGTTCTGGAACAGCTGCGGCGAAGCCGTGAGCGCGTCGCCGATCGGGCGATGGGTCGGTTCAGGTCCGGTGGACCGGGCGGCCGGCTCTTGCAAGTCCTCTCCCCCTCATTCATGCGCGCCGTGAGGCTTGCTGCGGAAGGTGGCGGCAATGCGCGGCCTGCAACCGCCATGACATGATGCGTGCGATCATCACCCGAAATGACACTCTATTGCAAGGTGGAACGCTGTCCCGCGGCTTCGGCCGGCGCATTGGCGGCGCTCTGTTGCAGGACGGTCATGAAAGTGTCCTTGCGGCGCAACACACCCATGCGATGCAGTCGGCGTTAGCACAAGCCCGCAAGGAGTTTCCGGTGCTCAAGACTCTGTCTCATTGCGCTGCTGCCCTTTCGATCTGCGTTGCGCTGGGCGTTGCCCCTGCCATGGCTGCGGAAACGCAGACCGCGGCATCGGTGCGCCCCCAGCCCTCCACGACCCCCGGCTGCGACAAGCACCCGGAAGGGCCCTGGTTCGGCTTCTACGCCTTCAAGTTCGCCACCCACCCCTCGGTCGGCTGGAGCGCGCGCGGCTGCTTCGCCGATCAGGCCAGTTGCCAGAAGTGGCTTTCGTCGGTGAACGGCAAGGCCAACAAGGGCGAGATCGTGCAGAACAGCTGCAAGCAGCTCTGACAGGCACGCCACAGAAGCCGCCACCCCCAAGTGCCCCGCCCCGATCGGCCGGGCTGCGACAGTCCGGAAGCCGGCGATACAACGGCTCCCGGACCTTACTAAACGAAGCGGCGCGCCCGCCCTCTCGCCCGTCTGCACCGGGTCCGGCCGGCAAGTCGACGCTTCCCCAAAAAGAGAGCCGCGCTCAGGTCGCTGCCGACCGATGCAGACAGTCCGGTTTCGCACATCCGGCGCAGCAAAACTTCGTTTGCCAACATATTGACGACGCAATATTGTGCGGCGCGATCGCGGTGCCCTTTCACGCTGCGCCCCCTCGCCTGCCGTTCCGCCGGTGCCATCGCGACCGGCCTCACGGCGGCCCATATCCTCCGTGTCTGCCATAGCCCGGCCTGACGACCGGCACGGCTGGCTTTTCGCAACCCATCCGGCCCCGATCGCGTGGCCGGGCTCCGGGAGGCCGCGTTGGCTTTTATCGCCCGCTTTTCCGCATTCGTCGGCAAGACATTTGCGCTCTGGACTATCCTTTTCGCCGTTCTCGGCTTCCTCTTTCCGGCCACGTTCAAGCAACTCACGCCCTACATCGTCGTGTTGCTCGGCATCATCATGTTCGGCATGGGCCTGACGATTTCCGGCGACGATTTCCGCGAAGTGATCCGCCGGCCGCTGGACGTGCTGATCGGCGTTGTCGCGCAATTCGTGATCATGCCGCTGCTCGCCGTGGTGCTGACGAAAGTCATCCCGATGTCGCCGGAGGTGGCGGCCGGCGTCATTCTGGTCGGATGCTGCCCCGGAGGAACGGCTTCCAACGTCATGACCTATCTCAGCAAGGGCGATGTGGCGCTCTCCGTCGCCTGCACGTCAGTCACGACTCTTCTGGCTCCGGTTGTCACGCCATTCCTCGTGTGGCTGTTTGCCAGCCAGTTCCTGCCCGTCGACGCCATGGCGATGTTCCTTTCCATCGTGAAGGTCGTGCTGCTGCCGCTGGCGCTCGGCTATATCCTGCAGAAGCTCGCCCCCGGCCTCGTTAAGGCAACCATTCCGGTGCTGCCGCTCGTCAGTGTCACGGGCATCGTGCTGATCGTTGCGGCGGTGGTCGGCGCCAGCAAGGGCGCGATCCTGCAGTCCGGCGTTCTCATCTTCCTCGTGGTCATGCTGCACAACGGGCTCGGCTACCTGCTCGGCTTCTTCGCCGCCCGGGCCTGCGGCCTTTCCCTTGCCAAGCGCAAGGCCATCGCCATTGAGGTCGGCATGCAGAATTCCGGCCTCGGCGCGGCGCTGGCTACGGCCTATTTCTCGCCGCTCGCGGCCGTGCCCAGCGCCATTTTCAGCGTCTGGCACAATATCTCCGGCGCGCTGCTGGCAAACTACTTCTCCGGCCGCACCGACGAGCCGCGCTGAGGCGCCTTCCCGAAAAGCAAAAAAGGCGCCCTCTCGGGGCGCCTTTTCACTTCCGGCCTCAGCCGTCGAACTTGTTGGAGCGGGGAAAGCCCGGCGGCGGCATGCGCCCGATATCGCCGCGATTGCAGACCCAGTCCTTCAGCTCCTCCATCGAGCGGTTATGAACCCGGCCGGAACTGTCCGTCCAAGTCAGGCCGGCGGCGGAGGCAAACACCCGGATGTCCGCAAGGCGGCCGTCCTTGTAGCGCTGCAGGCGCACGCCACGGCCGCGTGTCATCTCGCTCACCTGCGCCAGCGGGAACACCACCATGCGCCGGTTTTCACCGACCACCGCCACCATGTCGCCATCCGCTGGCACCATCAGCGCGGCCGGCAGGGCAGCGTCCACATTCAGCACCTGCTTGCCCTTGCGGGTGTTGGCGAAGATATCATCCTCAGCCACCACGAAGCCGCGCCCTTCCTGCGAGACCACCAGCACCTTGCCGCCGGCGCGATAGGTCTTCACGGCCGTAATCTCGGCACCGGAATCCATGTCCACCATCAGCTTGATCGGCTCGCCGTGGCCACGCCCGCCCGGCAGCTTGTCACAACCGATGACATAGACCTTGCCGGTGGTGGAAAGCACCAGCAGCTTGTCAGTGGTCTCGCCGCGGATCGACCATTTCAGTTCGTCGCCCTGCTTGAAGGCGAGCGACGACAGATCCGCCACATGGCCCTTCAGCGCGCGCACCCAGCCGAGCGCCGAGACCACAATGGTGATCGGCTCACGCTCGATCATCGCTTCCATCACATCGACGGCCGGCGCATCCGGCGCGGCGCCGAAAGTCGTACGGCGACGGCCAAGCGGCGTGTCGGAACCATAGGTCTTGTGCAGGTCGCGCACCTGGCCGGCGATTTCCTTCCACTGCGCGCGGTCGTCGGCGATCAGCGCCTCAAGCGCCGCCTTCTCCTTCGTCAGGGCGGCGTGCTCCTTGCGGATTTCCATCTCCTCAAGCCGGCGCAGGCTGCGCAGGCGCATGTTGAGAATGGCTTCCGCCTGAACATCCGTCAGCGTGAAGACGCGGATCAGTTCCGCTTTCGGCTCATCGGCCTCGCGGATGATCTGAATGACGCGGTCGAGATCGAGATAGACGACGAGGAAGCCGTCCAGCACCTCAAGACGGTGCGAAACCTTGGCAAGCCGGTGGCGCGCACGCCGCACCAGCACCACCTTGCGGTGGTCCAGCCAGTGTTGCAGCGCATCCTTCAGGCCGATCACTGCCGGAACCTGACCGCCCACCAGAACGTTCATGTTCAGCGAAATGCGGCTTTCCAGATCGGTCAGCCGGAACAGAGATTCCATCAGCAGCACGGGATCGACCGTGCGCACGCGCGGCTCCAGAACCAGCCGCACGTCGTCGGCTGATTCGTCGCGCACGTCCCCCAGCAGGGGCAGCTTCTTGTTTTCCAGAAGCTCGGCGATG
>DAIPYB010000259.1:0-4828 GCA_036782955.1 Pseudoxanthobacter sp.
GCGCGTGGCAAAAAGGGGAAACCGGCATTCCACTGGTGGATGCCGCCCAGCGCGCGCTCTGGCAGACCGGTTTCGTGCACAACCGCGCCCGCATGGTGGCGGCCTCGTTCCTCGTCAAGCACCTGCTGATCGACTGGCGGCAGGGCGAACAGTGGTATTGGGACACGCTGGTGGATGCCGATATCGCCTCCAATCCGGCGAGCTGGCAGTGGGTGGCCGGCTGCGGTGCGGATGCGGCCCCCTTCATTCGCGTTTTCAATCCGGTGCTTCAGGGCGAGAAATTCGACGCCGCCGGCCGCTATGTGCGCCGGTTCGTGCCGGAACTCGCCAGACTGCCGGACAAGTGGCTGCATCGGCCGTGGATGGCACCGCCCGGCGTGCTGGCGGCGGCCGGCGTTCGCATCGGCCGCGATTATCCGGCGCCGGTGGTCGATCCCGATACCGGTCGCCGACGTGCGCTCGCCGCTTTCGAGGCCATGCGCGCTCAGGCGCCCCGCGCGCAGCCCCCGCGTGTTCAGGGCGATTGAGCCGGGCTCACGGCTGTGCGGAGAATGCCTTCTGCACAGCCGCGGTGTTGGTCACGCCATCCGCCAGCAGCACCTGCAGCAGAACGCGCGCCTTGGCCGGATTGTAGTAGCCGGCCGCGACGAACCCCAGCTTGTCGTCGTCGATCTCGATATTGCGCATGACTGCGCCGGAGCCGGTGCGGCTGGCGCGCACCACGACGACACCCTTCTTCACCGCGTCGCCAAGCGCCGCGATCACCTCCTTGCTGGCGTTGCCGTCGCCGACGCCGGCCAGCACGATGCCTTTCACGCCTTCCGCCAGCATGCCGGCCACCGGTCGCGCATCCATGCCGGCGCGTGCATAGAGGATATCGACCGCCGGCAGCGGTGCCTGTTTCGGCATGGGATAGACCGTGCGCGGCGGCGGCGGGCCGAAGAACGTGACGCCGTTGGGGGAGACCGAGCCGACCGGGCCGAAATTGGGTGAGCGGAAGGTGTCGAGCGCGGTGGTGGAGGTCTTCGTCACGTCGGCTGCGCCGTGGATGGTGTCGTTCAGCACCACCAGCACGCCGCGCCCGCGCGCGGCCGGATCGCGGGCCACCAGTGCGGCCTCGTAGAGATTGGCCGGGCCATCGGCGCTGATCGCGGTGGAGGGTCGCATCGCGCCCACCAGCACCACGGGCTTTTCGGTGTCGGTGACCAGATCGAGGAACAGTGCGGTTTCCTCCATCGTGTCGGTGCCGTGGGTGATGAGAATGCCGTCGACGGACGGGTCTTTCGCCAGCGCCTTGATGCGCGCGGCGAGGTCGAACCAGACCGTGTCGTTCATGTCCTGGCTGCCGATCGCGGCCACCGCCTCGGTGTCGATTCTGGCGAGCCTGTCCAGCCCGGGCACGGCGGCCACCAGACTAGCGCCGGAAACCTTGCCGGCGTCGTAGCCGGACTGTGAGCGCGGATCGGCGGCGCCGGCGATGGTGCCTCCGGTGGTCAGGACGACGAGATGAGGCAGGGCATCCGCCATGGCTTTCTCCGGTTGGGTGGCGGTCAGCGCGCCGGCAAGCGCAAGCCCCGCGGCGAGAACGAAACGTGGCAACCGTGATCCTGAGAGCGGACGCGGGCAGGCGGCACGGCGGCGGGCGGGGTCCGGCATCGGCAAAATCTCCACGGCGGGTTCCCCTTGCTGGGCGGCGCAGGGGCGGGGAAACGGGCGGGCAGGCGAATCGGGAACACCGGCCGCCGGCCGGTCAGGAAGGTTTGGGTGTTGCCGCTGCCAGCAGGCTCGGAGCGTGACGGCTGCGATACTGAACCCTCAGGGTTTTCCGGCCGGCGGGCGCTGTCAAGCGGGCGCAGGATATCCCCGGCCGCCGCATTTTGAGCCGATCGCCGCCGAAGGGTTGCTGTAAGACTGGAGTGGCAGGCGCGCGGTGCGCCGGCATCCGATGCGTGCGAACGAGGAGAGCAGCCCGATGGTCAATTCCCCGACAAGCCCCGGCGGCACGGTTCCCGGCAATCTCGCCGGCGCGGAGGCCTTTGAGCAGCGCCTCGACCGGCTGGCGGAGGTGATCGTCCGGGTCGGCCTCAATCTGGCGCACGGGCAGGAGCTGGTTCTGACCGCGCCCGTGGAGGCGGTTCCGCTGGTTCGGCGCGTGACGTTCCATGCCTATCGGGCCGGCGCCAGTCTGGTCACCCCGCTCTACGGCGACGACGCGACGACCCTGATGCGATTCGCGCATGCCCCGGAGGAGAGCTTCGATCGCGCCACCGGCTGGCTTTTCGAGGGCATGGCGGCTGCTTTCCGCGCGGGCGCGGCACGGCTGGCGATCATCGGCGAGGATCCTGCCCTGCTGGCGAGCGTTGACGCCGGGCGCGTCGCGCGCGCCAATCAGGCGCGTTCGCGTGCCTATCAGCCGGCGCTGAAGCTGATTTCCGGGTTCGACATCAACTGGTCGATTGCAGCATTTGCGACGCCCGGCTGGGCGCAGGCTGTGTTTCCCGATCTGCCGGCGGAGGCTGCCGTTGCCCGGCTGTGGGAGGCGATCTTTTCGGCCTCGCGCGTGACCGGCGCCGATCCGGTCGCCGGTTGGGCGCAGCACAACGCCGCCATCCACGCCCGCCGCGCGCTGCTCAACGAGCGCCGTTTTGCCGCGCTGCATTTTCGTGGTCCCGGCACCGATCTGACGGTCGGGCTTGCCGATGACCACGAATGGGGTGGCGGCGCCGCACCGGCGCGCAACGGAATCATTTGTAATCCTAATATTCCCACCGAAGAGGTATTCACCACGCCCCATAAGGAGCGCGTGTCGGGAGTGGTCTCCTCCACCAAGCCGCTGTCCTATCAAGGCACCCTGATCCGCGACATCCGCGTGCGGTTCGAGGCAGGCCGAATCGTCGATGCCCACGCCGCGACCGGCGGCGATGTGCTGGCCCGGGTGCTGGAGACCGACGAGGGTGCCCGCCGGCTCGGCGAGGTGGCGCTGGTGCCACACTCGTCGCCGATTTCAGCCAGCGGGCTGCTGTTCCTCAACACGCTGTTCGACGAGAATGCCGCCTCCCACATCGCACTCGGCCAGTCCTACAGCCAGTGCATCCGCGGCGGCGGCGCCATGAGCGAGGCGGAACTGGCGGCCCGCGGTGCGAACCGCAGCCTGATCCACATCGACTGGATGATCGGCTCGGGCGAAGTCGACGTCGACGGCATCGAGGCGAACGGCGAGGCCCGGCCGGTGATGCGGCGTGGCGAATGGGTCTGAAAGCGCATCGCGTCGCGGCCCCGTCAGTCCGGGCGCAAGGGGGGCGCGGTGCGATGCGACGAAACGCCCGCAGCCGGAGTGGCCGGCGGGCGAAGGTGGCCGGAAGTCGCGGTTTTGCGGCCCTAAACCAGCCGGTTTTGTGGCTTCGTCCTGTCCGCCGTCTGCAACTTTCGGCTCATGCCGGGCACGCATATGGCGAAACTGTGCTCTTGCCGGGGCGGCGATAACACGTCGCGTACTCTTGCCTCATTCCAGTGTGTGGGCTAAGGCTCATCTCGGCTACGCGGAAACCTGCCGCCAGTGCCGGCTGCAGGGCCGGCGGGGCAGATTTCGTGCAAGGCTTCCTGCCCGGCTCACAGCCGCCCCCGGCCATCCTCCGCAAGCGCACTGCCGCGCGGGCCGGCGCGGCGCTGTATGATCGCCGGGATTTCAGTGCGGGCGCCGGCCGGGCCGGTTTCCCGATTGGGTAGTGGATCGGCAAGCGGATTGGATCGGGCTTCAATGGATGAGCTTCTGAGACAATATGCGGCGATCGTCGTCTTTCTCGGAATTGCCGGCATCGTCGGGCTGGCGCTTCTGGTCATGCCGTTCATCGTCGCGTTCCGGAACCCGGACAGCGAAAAGCTGTCGGCCTACGAATGCGGCTTCAACGCCTTTGACGACGCGCGCATGAAGTTCGACGTCCGGTTCTATCTGGTGTCGATCCTGTTCATCATCTTCGATCTTGAAGTGGCCTTCCTGTTCCCGTGGGCGGCCACCTTCGGTACGCTCGGCTGGTTCGGCTTCTGGTCGATGATGCTGTTCCTCGGCGTGCTCACCATCGGTTTCATCTACGAGTGGAAGAAGGGGGCGCTGGAATGGGACTGACCCCGTCTCAAGGCACGCTCATCGCGCCCGCACCGAAGGGCGTGATCGATCCCAACACCGGTCGCCCGATCGGCATGGACGATCCCTTCTTTCTTGAGATCAACGACGAACTCGCCGACAAGGGGTTCGTCGTCACCGCCGCCGACCGACTCATCCAGTGGGCCCGCACCGGCTCGCTGATGTGGATGACGTTTGGTCTCGCCTGCTGCGCGGTGGAGATGATTCAGGTCTCCATGCCGCGTTATGACGTCGAGCGATTCGGACTGGCGCCGCGTGCCAGCCCGCGCCAGTCCGACGTCATGATCGTGGCCGGCACGCTGACCAACAAGATGGCGCCCGCCCTGCGCAAGGTCTACGACCAGATGCCGGAGCCGCGCTACGTCATCTCGATGGGCTCCTGCGCCAACGGCGGCGGCTACTACCACTATTCGTACTCGGTGGTGCGCGGCTGCGACCGCGTTGTCCCGGTGGATATCTATATCCCGGGCTGCCCGCCGAGCGCTGAGGCGCTGCTCTACGGCATGCTGCTTCTGCAGAAGAAAATCCGCCGCACGGGAACCATCGAGCGCTGACCGGCGCCCGGTTCAGGCTCCTCATGCGGAAAGCTGGATGGCGCGCCGCGCGGCGCAGCCGGCGTTAGGTCGGAGACAGCGATGTCGGAGACGACGACAGACGAAGCGCTGAAAGACCTCAGCGACTATCTTA
>DAIPYB010000260.1:0-4820 GCA_036782955.1 Pseudoxanthobacter sp.
GGGCCGCCGTGGAAACATCCACCACCACCGGGCGGGTCCGGAAGAAGCCGGGCGACTGTTCCGCCCAGGCGTCGAGGCCGGCGAACCAGGCGTCGAGCGGCTCCTCCGGCGTCAGCACGAGCGCCAGATAGGAACGGCCACGAAACCGGATCGGCAGGCGGGGGCGAAGGGCGATCGTCACGGGACACTCATCTCTGCTTTGCTTCAGTCAGCGCCCATATGGTTAACTCCGGGTTAACACGGGTTAACGGAGCGTTGCCGAAATGTGGAAAGGGTTCGTTAACGCTGCTTTCGGGCCGCAATGGGTCGCCGAACACGAAAAAGCAGGCACCGGAGGCGGCAGCCGGCGCCGTCCGCCGACACGATTCGGCTTCGGGATGTCCGGCCGGGCGCCCTGCGATTCTCGGTTTCCCGGCCGGTCCGGGTCGTGCCGGACGACAGGGCCGGAGTGAATAGATCTCTGTTTCCGGGATGTTGGCCGCGCCTGCCTGCGGGCATTCCGACTATGTTGTACGCAAATACAAAACGTGAAAAATGGGGCAGGCTTTGCCGCGAGGAGACAAGACACTGTCCGACCCGTCCAATCCGGCCGATACAGGCGGCCCGCGCCCGGCTGCCCCCGCGCCCGTCGCCACCGTGACGCTGACCGAGGTCGCCGCCGCGGCCGGCGTCGGCGAAAGCACGGCCTCGCGCGTTCTGCGCAACCACGGTTCCTTTTCTGCCGCCACGCGCGAGCGCGTGCTGGAGGCTGCCGCGCGCCTCGGCTACGTACCCAACCGCATCGCCGGAACGCTGGCCTCCGCCGGCTCCAATCTGATCGGCATCCTGATCCCGTCGCTCACCAACATCGTGTTCTCGGATGTCCTGCGCGGCGCCAATGCGGTCATCGATGCCGCCGGCTATCAGGCGGTCGTCGGCGTGACCGATTACGACCCCCGCCGGGAGGAGGCCCTCGTCACCAGCATGCTGGCGTGGCGGCCGGCAGCGATGATGCTGGCCGGGCTGGAGCACTCCGAACGCACGCGGCTTCTGCTGTCGGCCTCCGGTGCGCGCGTCGTCGAACTGCTCGATCTCGACGGCCCCGGCATCGACATCGTCGTCGGCTTTTCCAATGAGGGCTCGGGGGCCGAAGCCGCGCGCCACCTGATCGCACGCGGCTACCGGCGCATCGCCTATCTCGGCCGCGACTTCGCGCGCGACGTGCGCGCCGGCAAGCGCTATCGGGGCTTCGTCGATACGCTGCGCGAAGCCGGCCTGTCGCTGGTGGACGAGGAGTTCATCGGCACCGGCTCGTCGACGGGCGCCGGGCGCACCGGCACGGCCGCCATTCTGGAACGCACGAGCGACATCGACGCGCTCTACTTCGCCAACGACGACATGGCGATCGGCGGCTATTTCCACTGCCTTGCCAATGGCATCGCAGTGCCGGAAACACTGGCCCTGTTCGGCCACAACGCCCTTGACGTCGGTCGCTTCGCGCCCAAGGCGCTGTCCACCATCCGCACCCCGCGGGTCGGCGTGGGCGAGACCGGCGCACGCATGCTGCTGGAAGGTGCGCCGGCGCAGGTTGTCGATCTGGGCTTCGAACTGATCGAGGGCACCACCAGCTGAAGCCGCGCCGACGCCTCAGCCGGCCGCCATGGCGGGACAGGCGGCCGCGGTTGCCGGCCCGCTAAACCGGCCGGCATTGCGCCCCAGCACGGCACCGGCCACGAACCGGGCATGCGCGGCCACTTCCGGTGCCCCCATCAGTTCGCCGAAATGGCCGCGGGCAAGCGGGCCGACGACGAACAGGCCGCCGACCGGCTGCCCGGCGCGATCCAGCACCCGGCTTTCGGCATCGACATGAACGCCGAGCCCGACCGGATCGGGCCCGGCCAGACCAGCGCCTGCCAGGACGGCAAGAACCGGATCGTCGTGGAAAAGCCGGCCATGGGCCGGGCCTGTGGTCAGCACCACCGCATCGAACGTTTCCTCCGCCTCCGGCCGGTCGCCACGACCGCGCACCCGGACGGTAAAGGCCCCGCCCTCATGGCGCGCGCCGCACAGCCGGCCGGCGCGCAGGCGAAGCTGCCCGCTCTGCTGCATCTTCTCCAACACCGCGCCCGTGGGCGGGGCGACACGGAAACGGTGGACATCCCACCATGGCCGCAGGTGACGGACGAGGCGGCGCTGCTCGGCCAGCGGCAGTGCCTGCCAGACGGACACGCCCTGCGCACGCACGGCATCCAGCACCGCCTGCCACGGCAGCCCGAGCAACCCGGCCAGATTGACGTTCTCCCGCACCCGTCGCAGCAGGCCGGCCGCGGTGCGGGCGGGATCGGTGGTGAAATCGCCATAGGTCGCCTGCCCGCCGCAGGCATGCCCGCGCGAGGTGAGGCCGCGCCGCGACAGCGCGGTGATCGGCCCCCGGTGGCCGCGCGTATTGAGGGTTGCCACGACATCGGCCATCGACAGCGCCGTGCCGACGATCAGCACGCGCGCATCGGCATCGAGCGGCGGCAGCCCGCCATCGCACCACGGATCGGCGACGAACCCCGGCTGCCCCGCGATGGCCGCAAGGGACGTCGGCGGATGGGGTGCGGGGTGGGACGCGGCGAGAACCACCTGATCGGCCGTCAGTGTCTCGCCGCCGGCGAGCACGACGCGGAAGGCCGGCCCGGCGGGTCGCACGGCAATGGCATGGTCACGCACCACGGCAATGCGGCCGCTGGCGCGCTGCGCCCGCGCCAGCCTGTCGGCCACATAGCGGCCGAACAGCAGGCGGGGCGGAAAACAGCGCCCGTCCTCCAGCGTGGCGGCGGCAACCGCATCGACCACCTCGGATTCGCGCCGCTCCTGAAGCCACGCAGCAAAGTCGCCGCGATTGTCGGGATCGCACGACATGCGGGTGGAGGGCACATTAATGCGGTGGGCCGTGTCGGGCGTGGAATAAGCCAGCCCGGCCCCCGGCAGCGGGCGCGGCTCGATCACGCTCACCCGCACAAGCGGATCGGCGCGCACCAGTTCCATGGCCAGCACGGCACCGCCGAAGCCCCCGCCCACGACGGCAACGTGCTGCATCCGGCGTCCGCCACTGCCTTCTCCGTCTTCTGCGCGCATCGGCCTTTTCCCCCAAAGGCCCGCCCGGGAAAGGCAGGCTCGCAAGAAAATCATCCGGCGACGGCCGCAACCAGAAAAAACGACCCGATGAGGCCGGTCGCGCGAACGAAGCATTTCTCGTCAGCGGATCGGCGGGCCGGTATGGTTGCTGTCATCCGCCAGCGCATGCGACGGACCGCCCTGCAACGGGCGGTCATTTCGCGCGCGCCATTAATATATCAGCATTATAGACGAAATCGACAAAATTGCGGCTCCGGGAGCAGTTTTTTCCCGTTGCGGAGGTGTGTCCGGAGCAAGGTTTTGCGCGGTTTCCGCGTTTCGGGAAAACAGGATGCCACCCGTCAGCCCTGCCGCAGCCCAAACGGCCCTCCAGCCACCTGTTGCCGGTCTGGACCTCGTCGCCCCGCCCCACGGCCTCAAGCAGGCCATGCGTCATCTGGCCGGAGGCGTCTGCGTCATCACCGCCGGTACGGGCGATGAAAGGACGGGGGCCACCGTGACCTCCGCCCACTCGCTTTCGGTCGAACCGGAGACGATGATCGTCAGCATCAACCGGTCGTCTTCAAGCTGGCCGGTCATCGTGCGGCATGGCCACTTCTGCGTCAACGTCCTTGCCGACCACCAGCAGGCGGTTGCCGAACGCTTTGCCGGCATCGGCGGCATCAAGGGCATCGCCCGCTATGAGGGCGCCGAGTGGGAAACTCTGGCAACCGGCGCTCTGGCGCTGGGCGGCGCACTGGCCGCGATCGACTGTGCTCTGGACGATATCATCGAGCGTCACAGCCACGCGCTCATCATCGGCCGCGTGCAGGCATTGCGCCTCGGCACCGGACGCCCGCTGGTCTATCACGACGGCCGGTTCGGTCGTTACTGAAGAAGGCCCGCCCCATGGCACAATGGCGGCACACGCCCCGCGGAACCATTTCCCGCAACTGGGAGGTGCCGCCGCCCTGCAACCCGGGCCGGGGGGCCGAAGGCTGAAACGGGCGACGGCACCGGGGTGCGATGCGCGCTGCCCTGTGGGGGCAGGTGGCAGCGTCGGCGGTCAGGCACCATTGGGGGCATGGTGCCGTCCGGCATCGCACCGTTTTCCGGCCGGGCCCGGCACGAATGCCGACCCGACACGAAATCAAAACACGACTGAATATCGACCCGGGGGAGCTTTCCCTCCTCGGGGACATCAACGCTGCTCAAAACCAATATTGTGATAAACGGCGCGACGACAAGATGCGCGCAGCCAAATTCACGCAGCCGTGACGGCAAGACGCGGCACCGAAATGCAGCGCCAGAGTTCGATGCCCCGAATGCCGGGGCTCAGCGCGGCCGCGTAGTCTTGCGCACCAGCGTTGCGATATCGACGCCGAGATGCCGCGCCGCCTCGCGCTTCGAGCCATAGCGGGCCATGGCCTGACGGATAACATGGTCCTCGAAGGCGCGGGTCATTTCCTTCAGGTTCGCGCCCTCCCCGGCCGGCGGCAGCGCACCGGAACTCTCCTGTGGGGCCGGGGCCACCGCCTGAGGCGCCTCCGCGCCACCATGCCCGGCCGGGACGGCCAGCCGCGACGTGTCCGCCACGTCCAAAACCGGCGCGGATAATGGCACCGGCGCCGGCTCGCCGCGCGTGAACATTGCCGGAGGCAGGTGTTCCGGCGTTGCCACCTCGTCGGCGACGATATCGAGATATTCGACGATGGAGCGCATCTCGCGCAGGTTGCCGG
>DAIPYB010000261.1:0-4797 GCA_036782955.1 Pseudoxanthobacter sp.
CCGCAGGCGCCCGGAAAGGCCGCCGCGTGCGGCCGAGACGCGGCGGCTGAAGTCGTCGAGATCGCCGAACAGCCGCGTCGCTGCCTCGTAGGTCGCCTGCCCCAGTTCGGTCAGGCGAAAGCTTTGCCGCCCGCGCTGGCAGAGGCGGCCGCCAAGGCGCTTTTCCAGATCGGCGAGATGGGTACTCAGGGTTGGCTGCGAAAGGTTCAGGGCAACCTGCGCTTCCGCAAAACCGCCGGCATCGGCCAGCGCCACGAACACGCGTAGAAGGCGGATATCGATTGTATCGAGCCGGCGCACGGGCTTCGCCTCACATTGGCAATTCTCGATCTGTCGATCCGGTTTATATGATTTACGCCAATGCCGAAACGGACCATGCTCCCCTTCATGCGCCGCAGACGGATGCGGTCCGCGAGGGAAAATTCGGCCATGTCGTCGTTCCACCAGCCGCTCGATGCGGCAGAAGTGCCGCGTTTTGCCGGCCATGCCACCTTCATGCGCCTGCCCGCCGTGGAAACGGCGAAGGGGCTGGATATCGCCCTCGTCGGCATTCCGTGGGACGGCGGCACCACCAACCGCGCCGGCACCCGCCATGGTCCTCGCGAGTTGCGCAGCCAGTCCAGCCTGATGCGCCGGGTGCATCACGTCAGCCATGTCTCGCCGTTCGATATCTGCAACATTGCCGATGTCGGCGACGTATCGGTCAATCCGATCGACCTGATGAAGGCACTGGACCAGATCGAGGCCGGCATTGCGGCCATCGTCGCCGCCGGTGCCGTGCCGCTGGCCGCTGGCGGCGATCACCTGACCACGCTGCCCTCCCTGCGCGCGGTGGCGAAGTCGCGCCCGGTGGGCCTTATCCATTTCGATGCCCACTCAGACACCAACGACACCTATTTCGGCGGCAACCGCTACACCCACGGCACTCCGTTCCGCCGTGCCATCGAGGAGGGGCTGATCGACCCGCGCCGCTATGTGCAGATCGGCATTCGCGGCCCCAACATGTCGGTCGGCGAACACGAATGGGCGCTCCGGCAGGGCGTGCGGATCATCTACATGGAGGAGTTCGTGCGGCGCGGGCCGGCAGACGTGATGGCGGAAGCTCGCCGCATCGTCGGCTCTGATCCCACTTATGTCACCTTCGACATCGACAGCATCGACCCTTCGATGGCACCCGGCACGGGCACGCCGGAAATCGGCGGGTTCACCACCCGCGAGGCGCAGGAAATGCTGCGCCTGCTGCCGGGCGTCGACATCGTCGGTGCTGACGTCGTGGAGGTCTCGCCGCCCTTCGACCTCGCCGGCATGACGGCGCTGGCGGGGGCCACGATGATGTTCGAGCTGATGTGCGTCATCGCCGGCAATATCGCGGCCCGGCGGACGGAACGGAGCCCCGCCTGACCCTTCGCCGCGGCGCCTTCATCCACCGCGGCGCGCGGCCCCATGCCCCTGCCGACCTCCCCCGACGGCAGGGGTATTCTTTTCTCAGCCCGGCGCGCGCGCGCCTGATGCACCGGTGACC
Source organism: Pseudoxanthobacter sp. (assembly GCA_036782955.1). Lineage (GTDB taxonomy): Bacteria > Pseudomonadota > Alphaproteobacteria > Rhizobiales > Segnochrobactraceae > Pseudoxanthobacter. The sequence goes on from DAIPYB010000261.1 coordinate 1,523, forward strand.
TGCCGGACAAGATCGCGGAATGCCACGCCAGCCGGCGCGTCGTCATCCGCCCGCCACGCCATGGCCAGTGCGACACGGATTGGCTCGCCCTCCAGCGGGCGCGTCGCCAGATTGCGGAATGCGAGCTGCGAGACATAATCGGCCATCAGCGTCACGCCCGCGCCCATGCTGACGACCGAAAGCAGCGACAGCACGTTCATCACCTCCTGCACCGGCCGGATGCTGACACCATGGCGCCGCAGCCACTGCTGCTTCGCCTCCAGCAGCGCAGCGCCGCCATGATGCGGATTGACCTCCACATAGGCGGCACTGGCGAGTGCTTCGGGCGTGACGGTCTTCAGTGCGGTCAGGGGGTGGTCGGCCGGCATCAGCACCACCAGTTCCTCCTCCAGCACCGTCTCGCTCGCCAGCCGCGCGTTGCCCACCGGCGGCCGCAGGAACGCGATGTCGATGGTGCCGGCAAGAAGTGCCGCTTCCATTTCCGGCGTCGTCAGGCTGTGGAAGGTCAGTTCCACATGCGGATATTGCGACCGCATCAGCGACATCATGCGCGGAAAGATCTTGATCTCGGCCGCCGGTACCATGCCGATGCGCAGCGCACCGCCGGCCGGCCGGGCTGCCGCGCGCGCCATCTGGCAGGCTCTTTCCGCCTGCGCCAGCACCAGCCGCGCTTCGTCCAGAAACACCGCCCCGGCCGGCGTCAGCGCCACATGGCGCTTTGTGCGGGTGAGCAGTTCAACGCCCAGTTCCTGTTCCAGATCGCGGATCTGCTGGCTCAGCGAGGGCTGCGCCGTGCGCAGCCGCTCGGCAGCGCGGGTGAAGTTCAGCTCCTCCGCCACTGCCACGAAATAGCGCAGGTGTCGCAGCTCCATCGTTCCCTCTCAGACATACGAGCTATTATTATACGAGTTAAAAAATATTTCCCCCGACTCAGGCTCCGGGTCAATATCGGTTCAATACCAAAAATTGATCGGAGGAAGCAGTGGACGATATCCTGAATGTCCGTGGGCTGGTTGACGCCAGCACGGGCACGGTTAAACCCGTCATTTACACTGATCCCGCCATATACCAGCTCGAACTGGAGCGTATTTTCGCCCGTAGCTGGCTCTTTCTTGCTCACGAGAGCATGATCCCGAAGGCCGGGGACTTCTTTACGACGTTCATGGGCGAAGATCCCATTCTCGTCGTGCGCCAGAAGGACGGTTCGGTACAGGCCTTCCTGAACCAGTGCCGGCACCGCGGCATGCGTGTGTGCCATGCCGACGGCGGCAACACCCGCGCCTTCACCTGCCCCTATCATGGCTGGGCCTATGGCGTCGACGGCGGCCTGACCTCGGTTCCGCTGGAGCAGGAAGCCTATCGCGGCGCCCTCGATAAATCGAAATGGGGTCTTACACGCGTTCCCCGCATGGCCAGCTACAAGGGCCTCATCTTCGGTAACTGGGATGAGAATGCTCCCTCGCTCGAAGACTATATGGGCGACATGGCGTGGTATCTCGACGGCTTCCTCGATCGCACGGCCGGCGGCACCGAGGTGCTGGGCGGCGTCCACAAATGGACGATCGACTGCAACTGGAAATTCGCGGCTGAGCAGTTCTGCTCCGACCAGTATCACGCGCCCTACACCCACGCCTCCGCCATTCAGGTGCTGCAGCCGACCCCGGCCAACAAGGCCGATGGCAGCCCGCTCGGCGAGGGCCAGACGGCAAAGCCGGTGTGGGCGGACGCGCTGGGCGGCGTGCAGTTCTCCGGCAACGGCCACGGCTCGGCATTCTTCTTTACCGGCAAGCCGGACGCCAATGTCTGGGTCGGCGGTCAGGTTTCGGCCTATTTCCGCGAAGCCTATCCGGAGGCCGTCGCGCGCCTTGGCGAAGTCCGCGCCAAGCGCCTTGCCGGCCACAACACGCTGTTCCCCACGCTGTCGTGGCTGAACGGCACTCAGACGCTGCGCGTCTGGCATCCGCGCGGTCCCGACAAGATCGAGGTCTGGGCCTTCTGCATCGGCGAGAAGGAGATGTCGGACGAGGTCAAGGATGCGCTCGTCAAGAGCCACGCCCGCTCCTTCGGCCCGGCCGGCTTCCTTGAGCAGGACGATTCGGAAAACTGGGTTGAAGTGCAGAAGGTTCTCAAGGGCCACATGGCCGGCAAAACCGATTTCTGCATGCAGATGGGTCTCGGCTACGAGGAGCGCCGGGCTGACGGCATTCCCGGCGTGACCAACTACACCTTCGCGGAAACCGCTGCGCGCGGCTTCTACCAGCACTGGGCGGACATGATGACCGCGCAAAGCTGGGATGAACTCACGACCCTCGACAAGGCCCACGAACTGAAGGTGCCGGAGGTGGCCAATGTCTGAGACCGCTGTTCTCGAACGCCCCGCGGCCGGCGAAAAGCTGGAAAAGCTGGCGGCCGAACTGAAGCGCGTTCCGCCGGCCCTGCAGCACGAGGTGGAGGAGTTCCTCTATTTCGAAGCCTCACTGCTCGACGACTGGCGCTTCCGCGACTGGCTGGAAGTGATTGCCGACGACATTTCCTATGTGCTGATGACCAACACCCAGTCGCAGACCCGCGACCGCCGGCGCGGCGTGCATCCGCCTCTGACCTACATCTTCAACGAAGACAAGTTCCAGCTTGAACGCCGCGTGGCACGGCTGGAAACCGGCATGGCATGGGCCGAGGAGCCGCCCTCGCGCACCCGCCATCTGGTGACCAACGTGCGCATTCTCGAACACGACGACGAGACGGTGCATCTGGTGTGCAATTACCACATCCACCGCGCCTCGAAGCAGACCGATCTGTATTCATTCGTCGGTGTGCGTCATGACCGGCTGCGGCGCGTCGGCTCCACCTTCCAGCTGACCGAGCGCAAGATGGAACTCGACCAGTTCGTTCTGGTCGCGCCCAACATCTGTATCCTGTTCTGATCCGGCCCGGAGCGTGCATCCGGCATGTCCTTTGCCGGATCGCGCGCTTCCCACCCGACACCCCTTGTTCTTTCCCGGGTCTTCCGCACCCGGCCGGATGGCCTGCCCAGCGGCGGGCCGGGCGGCCGGGCGCGGTCTCCCGTGCCGTCGAGAGCCGCACCATGTCCCGCATCCATGTCTGTTCCGTCGACGATCTTGCGCCCGGCGAGGCGAAGCGCGTCGACACCGATCCGGCCGTTGCCGTTTTCCATGTCGCCGGCACCTTCTATGCCGTTGCCGACCTGTGCACCCATGCCGTCGCCTCCATGTCGGAAGGCTATGTCGATGACGACGGCACGGTGGAATGCCCGA
>DAIPYB010000262.1:0-4793 GCA_036782955.1 Pseudoxanthobacter sp.
TTCTGCTGCGCGAGGACTGCACCGTCACCATCGCCCACTCGCGCACCCGCGACATCGCCGCCGTCTGCCGGAATGCCGACATTCTGGTCGCCGCCGTCGGACGTCCGCGGATGGTGAAGGGCGACTGGATCCGCCCGGGTGCCACCGTCATCGATGTCGGCATCAACCGCGTGCCCGCCCCGGAACTGGGAGAGGGCCGGACCCGGCTCGCGGGCGATGTGGACTTTGCCGCCGCGCAGGGCGTGGCCGGGCTCATCACGCCCGTGCCGGGCGGCGTGGGGCCGATGACCATCGCCTGTCTGTTGCGCAACACCGTTACCGCCGCCCGCCGACGCCGCGGCCTGTAGCATCCCGCCAGGGCAATCCGGAAAAACGAACGGCTCTGCCTTGCGGCGGGGCCGTTTTGCCGTTCACTCGCGGCGCAGGATGCGTTCCACCAGCACATCGCTCCACAGCGTCGGCTTGTGCGCGGCCTTGAAGACGGCGGGATCGAAGGCCGGGCTGTCCACCCACTCAAGAAAACCGATGCCCTTCGCCTCGCCCTCGGCGATGTAGCGCTCCAGCATCAGGTCGAGCACCCCGGTGCGCGAGGAACGGATGTGGCCGAAGCGGGCGGAAAGCTGGCCGATCGCCTCCGACGCCGGCCGGCCGCAGGCGAGCATCAGGTACAGCGCCGAAGCCAGCCCCGCACGGTCCGCGCCGGACTTGCAGTGCATCAGCGCGGGATAGTCGATTTCGGCAAACAGCCGGTCGGCGTCGTGGATCATCTCCCGCGTCGGGGCGGCGCGCGACCACAGCGGCAGCGACACCAGGCGGATGCCCGCCTTCTCGCAGGCATCCTTTTCCAGCGCGAAGGCGCCAAGCTCGCGGTCGCCGCGCAGCCAGACGATGGTGCGGATGCCGTTTCGCGCCGCCCACGCCACGTCGTGCGGCGCGGGCTGGGCAGACCGCCACATCCGGCCGTCCACCCGGTGGCGATTGCTGTAGAAAAGCCGGAAAATGACGGCATCGTTGACGATGAGCCAGGCCCAGGCCCTGAGGCGGCGGCGCCAGCCGACGAGGGGACGCTGGCTTTTCTCGCGCAGGCGCTGGCGCCGGGCTTCGCGCCGCGCGGCCTTTTCCGGGTTCCTGAAAATCTTCACCGCGGCGCGCGCCCCGTGCTTCCCATCGAATTCCGCTCTCCGGCGCGCTTTTTGACCGATCACAAGGTCCGGCGCAAGCAGCCGGCGAATCCTGATGATGTTTCCCGGTTCTGCGGAGCCGGCTCACAGTGCGCCTTGCGCCCCGGCGCCCGGGCTGCAACGATAGCCCCCGCGACCACGTTTCAACGCGAACCGAAGGCCTCGATATCAACAACAAGAGGAGACCTGCGATGAGCCAAGACGAGACGGCCGCCAGCGCGGTCGGTGACGATGAGCGCCTTTCCGCACGGCGGGCCGAGGACGAGGCCCGGGTGGGCGAACCCGACAACCGCCCGAAGACCCCGGCCCCCCGCCTGATCGCAGTGGTCGGCCCCTATGGCAGCGGCAAGACCACGCTGGTCGGCGCGATGTGCGCGAAAAGCCGCCCTGCCCGCCGGCCAGAAGCCCCCGCAGGCGAGGCCGATGCCGGCCCGCGCGACCACGTCATGAGCACGCAGGCCCTGCTGCACAGCCTGACCTTTCTGGGCGACGACTACATTCTCGCGGACTGTCCCGGCTCGGTGGAATTCGCCGGCGAGCTCGACGGCGCGCTGACCGCCGCGGATCTGGCCGTCGTCGTGTGCGAAGCCGACGAACGCAAGTTACCGGCGCTGCAGGCGCTGCTGAAGAACCTTGAGGAGCGCGGCATTCCGCGCGTGCTTTTCCTCAACAAGATCGACCGGATCGGCGCCGGCATCCGCGAGACGCTGGAGATGCTGCAGCGCGCCAGCCGCACGCCGCTGGTGCTGCGCCAGATGCCGATCTGGCAGGACGGCATCGCCACCGGCTTCGTCGATCTCGCGCTCGAGCGCGCCTACATCTACCGCGAGCACGCCGCCAGCCGCGTCGTCGCCATTGCCGACAGCGAACGCGCCCGCCAGATCGAGGCCCGGTTCGAGATGCTGGAGCGGGTGGCCGATTATGACGACGCGCTGCTGGAGGAACTTCTGTCGGACATCGAGCCGCCGCGCGACCGGGTCTTCGACGACCTTGCGCGCGAGATGACCGAAGGGCTGATTTCCCCGGTCTTCATCGGGCAGGCCGCGCGCGGCAACGGCGTGTTCCGGCTGATGAAGGCGCTGCGCCACGAGGCGCCGGCGGTGACCGCCACCCGCGCCCGCCTCGGGCTCGATCCCGGCCCCGGCGAAACCGTGGTGCAGGTGCTGAAGACGCAGGACGATCCGCAGGCCGGGCGGCTTTCGGTCGTCCGCGTGCTGGCCGGCCGGGTGCCGGAACAGATCACGTTCTACACCGCCGATGGCCGTCAGGTGCGCTCCACCGGTCTCTTCCGCATCGAGGCCGGTCGCGAGATCGCCCGGCGCGGACCGGCCGGCGAAGGAGAAGTGGCCGCCCTCGCCCGGCTCGACGGCGTGCCGGCGGGCGCCACGCTCACCAGCGCCCGCGGTGGCTGCCTGGACCTGACAGAGCTGCCGCGGCTGCCGCCGGTGCTGACGGTGGCCATTGCACCGCAGGACCCGCGCGACGATGTCCGGCTGGGCGAGGCCCTGCGCAGTCTTGCCGCGGAAGACCGCGGGCTGACGGTGGCGGCCGAACCGCTTGCCGGCGAGACCCGGCTCGGCGGGCAGGGCGAGCTGCACCTCAAAGCCGCGACGGAGCGCCTCGCCGCGCGCCACGGCCTTGATGTGATCGTCCGCCCGCCGCGTATCGCCTACCGCGAGACGCTGGCCAAGCCCGCCACTGCGCAGGGCTGCCACCGCGCGCAGACCGCCGGGCACGGCCAGTTCGGCGATGTCACCATCGCGTTTTCGCCCCTGCCGCGCGGGCAGGGCATCGTCTTCTCCGACCGCACGGCGGGCAGCAGTCTGCCGCGCAGCATGCTTCCGGCCATCGAGGCCGGCGTGCGCGAGAGTCTGGGCGAAGGGCCATTGGGCTTTCCGGTAACGGATGTCGAGGCAACCCTCATCGGCGGCAGTTACCACGCCGTCGATTCTTCCGAGGTGGCGTTCCGCGCCGCCGCGCATCTTGCCGTGCGCGAGGCACTGGCGGCCGCCGGCACGGTGCTGCTGGAGCCGGTGATGCGCCTTGCCATCGACATGCCGTCAGAGGCGGTCGCCCGCGTCAGCGCCCTTGTCACGGGACGGCGCGGCCAGATCACCGCCCTGGAACCGCGCCACGGCTGGCCGGGCTGGGACACGCTGACCGTGCTGATGCCGGAGGCCGGAATTCAGGGGCTCATTCTGGACATTCGCTCGGCGACGCAGGGTGTCGGCCGGTTTCAGGCGCAATTCAGCCATCTTGCCACGATGGATTCAAAGCTGGCCGCCGAAATTGCCGGCCGGCGACGGCGCGATGCCGCCTGATCGCTGAGACCGGACACACCCCGGCGGGAGAAACGGAGGATGCCCGTGCTGATCCGCATACCCCCCCGCTGGCAGATCGCGGAAAACCGCGTCACGCCCGAATCGGCCTTTTTCACCCGGCGCCGCGTGCTGAAGGCGGCGGGTGCAGGGGCGGCGGCGCTCGCCGGCGTGTCCGCCGCCGCCCCGGCTTCGGCGGGCCTGCTCAACGGCCTGTTCGGTGCCACCGCGCCGCAGGCCGACGCAACGCCGGACCCCACGGCCGCCCTCTACCCCGCCCGCCACAACGATGCCTTTGCCGGCGGGCGTCCGCTGACGGCGGAAGGCGTGTCCTCCACCTACAACAATTTCTACGAATACGGCACGTCCAAGGATATCTGGCAGCAGGCACAGGCCCTGAAAATCCGCCCGTGGAGCGTGGAAATCGCCGGTCTGGTGGAGGCGCCGCGCACCGTCGACATCGACAGCCTGATCCGCTCGATGCCGCTGGAGGAGCGCATCTACCGGCACCGCTGCGTCGAGGCCTGGGGCATGACCGTGCCGTGGACCGGCTTTGCCCTGAAGGCGCTGGTCGATCAGGCGCGGCCGCTTTCGGGCGCGACCTATGTGCGCTTCGAAACCTTCCTCGATCCGGCCATGGCCCCCGGCCAGAGCGCACCGTTCTATCCCTGGCCCTATGTGGAAGGGCTGACGATGGCTGAGGCGACGAACGATCTCGCCTTTCTCGTCACCGGCGTCTACGGCAAGCCGCTCGCCCGCCAGTTCGGCGCCCCGCTGCGGCTCGCGGTGCCGTGGAAATACGGCTTCAAGTCCATCAAGTCGATCCGTCGCATCGTGTTCACCGACACGCGGCCCGTCACCTTCTGGGAAAGCCTGCAGGCATCGGAATACGGCTTCTGGGCCAACGTCAATCCGGCCGTGCCGCACCCGCGCTGGTCGCAGGCAAGCGAGGAACTGATCGGCACCGGGGAGCGCGTTCCGACCCAGCTTTTCAACGGCTACGGCGCTGAAGTCGCAGGACTTTATAAAGACCTCGCGGGCGAGAAGCTCTACATGTGAGGCGGCCGGGGTGCGAACGGTCGCCGCCCGCGCGGGGGCCGCGTCGCTGCGTCCCGCGCACGGGCTCTTTACCCTGTGGAGCAGGCGGCTCTAACCTGCGGAAGACGTGGCGGAATGTCGTCAAACCGTCACGCCGGCGCCGGATAACGGAAGCGTCCCACAAGCGGTCCGGCACAGCAGCCGGGGGCTCGCCGCTGGCAGGGTCACTCTGCGCCGGCAGGATCAGTGGACCCAG
>DAIPYB010000263.1:0-4792 GCA_036782955.1 Pseudoxanthobacter sp.
GCTATGCCTGCGGAACCTATCCGCTGTGCAAGATTCAGGATGTCGATGTCTATGATATCCTGATGAACGAGCCGGAAAGCTTCCGCCATTCCATCGAAGAGCTGATGAACGAGCGACCGTTCGAGGCGGCACGTTACACCACCCATCACATGGGCATGGGCTTCGAGATTTCGAAGCGCGGCGAGCTGTTCATGATCTCTCAGGGCGCGGGTGCTGGTTATGGCGACCTGCTGGAGCGCGACCCGGCGGGCATCATCCGCGATATCGAGGAGGGACTGATTTCTCCCGGCGTCGCGGCCCGGCTCTATAAAGTGGTGTTCGATCCGGAAACGCTGGCCATCGATTATGATGCCACCGCGCAGGCCCGTGCCGATGAGCGCAAGGCTCGCATCGCCCGCTCCCGTCCCTTCTCCGAATTCGTGAAGGACTGGTCTAAGCCGAAGCCGCCGGCGCACCTGAAGTTCTTCGGTGCGTGGGGCGACGATGTCGGCACGCTCTACATGGGCGCCCCCGACAAGACCCGCGAGGCTTCCACCCCGCGCCCCAACTACATGCCGCATCCCAAGGATGTGCGCATTGCCGAACTCGAGGCCCGGCTCGCGGCTGCCGGCGCGGCGGGGGACGATAAGCAATGAGCACTGGTCTTGCCGATCGGCTGCCGGATCGCTCCGGCAGGGCGGGTCTCAGGCTGTGGCTGAAGTCGTCGGGCTATGCCCGGCGGCTTCTCATCGGCGAGAGCGGCGACCCGTGGGCCAGCGCGCCGGCCTATCTTTCATTCTTCACGCAGGCGCATGGCCTGTTGCGGCCCGATGTGGCGGTGATCGAGGTGAGCGATCTCTATCGCTCATGGCTCGTCCGTCATCCGGATCTTTGTTCCGACATGGCGGCGAAGCGGCGGGCCGCCTATCCGCTGCGGGTGCTGCTGGAGGCGGAGGGGCCGCGCCGGTTGCTGGCGGAGGTAGTGGAGGCGGTTGCCGCTTCGCTGCGTGGACAAACCCCGGTCGTGCTGTCGCTGCCGGCACCGCGCCAGTGGTTGGACGAGGCCAATGCCGCCGTTGGCCGCCCGGCGCCGCAGGACGACGATGCGGTCGAGGATGCCGCGATGTATCTCGCCGATCTCGCCCGCGCGGTCTCCGGCCTGCCGGTCGGCGGGCTGCTGATCGAGGCGGGAGACGCAGATCTGCGCGATCTCGATGCCTGGAAACCGCTCGCCAACGTGGCGCGGCACTATCGCTGGGGGCTGGTCTTGCGGCTGACCGGCGAGGGCCAGCCAAATGGCGCGGCAGCCGGCTTCGATGCCGTTATCGCCGCCGAGCCGCCGTCTCTGGCGGCGGCGGGGGGGCGCGATATCGGCGCCGGCCTGTGGTCTGCCGCTCCGTTGCCGGCGCTGGGGCCGGGCGAATTCTTCTTCGCGGAGGTGCCGCCCGCAACGCCGCCCGAGACTGTGCTGGAGAACCTCGCCCGCCTGCGCGGCTGACAAATCCGCCGGCCCGACCCCAAGGGGCCGGGCCGGCGCCACGGCTAAAGGGGGCTGCCAGACCGGCAGGATGTGATAACATAACACCCGCTGGGCTTCCCAAGCCCTCGCGGCGAGGCAATCCGCGCTCGCCGGCCCGTGCCGCTGGACCAGACGGATGTTTCAATACGATTTCATGGTGAATGCCTTTCAGGCATCCGGTCTGGTGGCGATGCTCGCCGGCGCCGTTGGCTATTTTCTGGTGCTGAGGGGGCAGACGTTCGCGGGCCACGCGCTCAGCCATGTCGGCTTTGCCGGCGCCACCGGGGCGGCCTTAGTCGGGCTTTCGCCGCTGGCCGGCATGACCGGGTTCACCGTTCTGGCCGGAATCGGCATCGGCTGTCTTGGCGAGCGCGCGGAAGGCCGCGATGTCGCCATCGGCCTTGTGCTGTCACTGTCGCTGGGCCTCGGCCTTCTGTTCCTGCATCTCTATACCGCCTACGCGGGGCAGGCGACGGCGCTGCTGTTCGGCAACGTGCTCGGCGTTTCTCGCCCGCTGATCCGCACGCTCGCGCTGATGACGGCCGGATCGCTGGTGGCGCTGGGCGCGATCCTGAGGCCGCTGGTCTTCGCCAGCCTTCAGCCGGAGGTCGCGGAGGCCAAGGGTGTGCCGCTGCGTCTCGTGTCGGTGCTGTTTCTGGGCATCGTTGCACTGGCGGTTGCCGGGGCAACGCAGATTGTCGGCGTGCTTCTGGTCTTTTCGCTGCTGGTGGGGCCGGCTGCCGCCGCCATGCGGCTGACACGGCATGTCGCAGCCGGAGTGCTGATCTCGGTCGCACTTGCCGTCGCCTCCGCTTGGGGAGGGTTGGTGGCGAGCTATTACACCGACTGGCCCGCCAGCTTCTGGATCACCACGCTTTCTGTCGTATTCTGGGCGCTGGCGTGGGCTGCCAGCCAGCTGCGCCGCGGCGGCGGGCTGGCTCCTCGCATCGCCTGACAGGACTCCTCCTGACCGGACGGGTGGCTCAGCGCCACTCCGCCGCGGCGATGGCATCGATCTGCACGCGACAATCGTGCGGCAGGGCAGCGACCGGTACCACGGTGATTGCGGGGCGGCTGGCGCCGAGCACTTCAGCCGCGAGGATGTCGAATGCCGGGCGGTCTCCGAGATCGGTCAGGTAAACGGTCAGCCGGGCGAGGCTGTCGGGCGAGCCGCTGCCGGCGGCCACGATTTCCAGAACGGCGGCAAGGGCCTGCCGCGCCTGCGCCGCAAAAGGGGTAGCCGGATCGAAGCGCCCGTCCGGGCCTGCGGGAAGCTGGCCGGAAACGAAGATGAGGCCGTTTGCGCGTGTGCCCTGAGCGTAAGGGCCCTTCGGCGACGGCGCGAGCCGAGTTCCGATGCGGCTGACAGGCATTGCAAACTCCCTCCGCGCGGGGCGCGGCCGGCGCCCCTTTAACGATCCGTAGCATCTTTATCGCAAACACTGTTTCAGGGAAGCCTTGCGCCGGCCTGCTGCGTGACGGACAGGAACGGCGTCGGCCGTCGGGGAGATGGCGAAGTGGAGTGGCTTGCGGGCGAGATCGGAATGGGCAGCCTCGTGGCCGTGGCCGGAATCTTCATTCACGGCTTCGCCACGTTTCTGCTGGTGGTGTGGTACCGGCATCTTGCTCCGGTTACGCGGAAGAATTATCGCGGCCGGCTCGTGCTGGTCATGAGCGTGGCGGTGGTGCTGCTGATGGTGGCGCACATCGCCGAAATCATGCTGTGGGCGCAGGCCTATGTCGTGCTCGGCACCATCGCGTGGCCGTTCGACGCGTTCTATTTCGCGTTCGTCAATTACACCACTCTCGGCTACGGCGACATGCTGCCCGCGCCCTCAAGCCGGCTGCTGGGACCGGTTACGGCCGGGTGCGGCATTCTCATGTTCGGCTGGTCCACGGCCATCATGGCGCAGGTTCTGTCGAGCCATCTGGCGGTCATCGAGGCGCCGCATCACCGGCGGCGGTCCGGGCATGGCCGGAGGGTCGGCTGATGTCGTCGCCCGATCAGGTCGCCGCCATCGTCATGCCACTTGCGGCGCGGGTGCAGCCGGTTGCCATGCCGCTGGATGCCGCCACGGTGGAACTGGCGCTCGACCACCTGATGGTCGGCATTCTGGTGGCGGTTCTGGGGATCGTCGTGCATGCCGCGGCGACGGTCGCTCTCGTGTCCGCGCGCCAGCTCATCGTCGATTTCTCGGAGAGCACCGGCAGGCTGCGCCTGATGACGGTGCTGTCGATCGTGGTGGTCGTGATGATGGCCGCCCATTGCCTGGAGATCGGGATGTGGGCGCTTGCCTATCTTTATGCGGGCGCCAGCGCCGATCCGGCCGACGTATTTTATTTTGCCTTCGTCAATTATACGACGCTCGGCTACGGCGATATCCTGCCCAGCCCCAATGCCCGCCTGCTGGCGCCGATGACGGCAGGCACGGGCATTTTGATGTTTGGCTGGACCACGGCGTTCATGTCGCAGGCCACGATCCGCTTCCGCGCGACCGAGGACACGGAGCCATGATCCCCGGCTGCACGGCGGGTCATATCAGTTGAACCGCTTCTTGAGGATGCGGCCCACGGCGATGCCGACCGCCATGGTGACGACGAAAAGCAACGGCTGCCATACACTTATGTCGGTCAGCGTGACGCCAAGGGCGGGGATGGCGCCGCCCGGGCAGAAGCCGGCCAGCCCCCAGCCGATGCCGAACGTGGCGGCGCCGAGCACCAATGGGAGGTCGATGGCAGTTGCCGACGGCAGGCGGAAGCGAGCCTCAAGCAGCGGCCGCCCGCGCCGCCACACCAGTCGGTAGCCGATGGCGGTGACGATGAGTGCGCCGCCCATGACGAAAGCGAGGCTCGGATCCCAGCGCAGGTCGACCACCGGCAGCCGGGCGGCGACATCGCGCAGCGGCGCGAGCCCATGGCCGATGGAAGCGAAATCGAAAAAGTTCAGGACCTTGGCTGGGTCGGCCATGCCAGCGAAGGAAATGCCGGCCCCGAACACGAGGCCGATGAGGAGAGCGGCGACCAGCGGCATGAGCCTCAACCCCCGATAACGTGGCGGGTCAGGAAGACGGTGAGGGCGGTGGTGGCCATGAACACCAGCGTTGCGACCAGGGAGCGGCGCGAAAAGCGCGCCAGCCCGCAGACGCCATGGCCGGAGGTGCAGCCCGACCCGAGGCCGACCCCGACACCGACCAGGAGGCCGCTTGCGATCAGTGCCTCCGGGCCGGCTTCCACGGTAATCTCCGGCCGCCAGCCGCTGGCGAGATAGATCAGCACCGGAGCGGCAATCGCGCC
>DAIPYB010000264.1:0-4789 GCA_036782955.1 Pseudoxanthobacter sp.
GCGCTCGGTGCCGATGACATAGAGGCCGCCGGCGGCCAGCGCCTTTTCCTTCAGCTTGGCGATATCGTCGCGGATGGCCTGCGCGCGCGCGTCCTTCTCCGGCCCGTCGGCAAGCTCGCCCAGTTCCTTCTCGATGCGCATCTCGGCGTTGCCGCCGAGCTGGATGTCGGTACCGCGACCGGCCATGTTGGTGGCGATCGTCACCGCGCCCGGCACGCCGGCCTGCGCGATGATGTAGGCTTCCTGCTCGTGGTAGCGGGCATTCAGCACCTGAAAGACGAAATCATCGTCTGCCGGCGGGCGCGGGTCGAACGGCTTGGAAAGGTCGCGCTGGTGGAAACCGGCCTTGCGCAACTCGGCTGCAAGCTGCTCGCTCAGCTCGATGGAGGTGGTGCCCACCAGCACCGGCTGGCCGCGGGTCTTGCACTCCTTCACCAGTTCGACGACCGCTTTGAACTTCTCGGCGACGGTGCGGTAAACCTCATCGTCATCATCGACGCGGCGCACCGGCAGGTTCGTCGGTATCTCGAGAACCTCGAGGGAGTAAATATCCAGAAACTCGTTCGCCTCGGTGGCGGCCGTGCCCGTCATGCCCGACAGCTTGGCATACATGCGGAAGTAGTTCTGGAAGGTGATCGAGGCCAGCGTCTGGTTTTCCGGCTGGATCTGCACGCGCTCCTTGGCTTCGAGCGCCTGATGCAGGCCGTCGGAATAGCGCCGGCCCGGCATCATGCGGCCGGTGAACTCGTCGATGATGACGACTTCGCCATTGCGCACGATATAGTCGCGGTCGCGCTGGAACAGCTTGTGGGCGCGCACCGCCTGCTGCAGGTGGTGCACCACGGTGACATTTTCGATGTCGTAGAGATCGCCGGTCTTGAGCAGGCCGGCTTCCGACAGCGCCTGTTCCAGCTTCTCGTTGCCGCTTTCGGTGAAGGCAACGGTGCGCTGTTTCTCGTCCACCTCATAATCTTCCGCCGAAAGCCGGGGAATGAAGGCGTCGATGGTGTTGTAGAAATCGGACCGGTCATCGAGCGGACCGGAAATGATGAGCGGCGTGCGGGCCTCGTCGACGAGGATCGAATCGACTTCGTCGACGATGGCGTAGGCATGGCCGCGCTGCACCATGGAACCGGTTTCGTACTTCATGTTATCGCGCAGATAATCGAAGCCGAACTCGTTGTTGGTGCCATAGGTGATGTCGGCGGCGTAGGCCTCACGGCGTTCCTGATCGTTCAGGCCATGAACGATGACGCCGGTGGTGAGGCCGAGGAAGCCATAGACACGCGCCATGGTGGCGGCGTCGCGCCGGGCCAGATAATCGTTGACGGTGATGACGTGCACGCCCTTGCCGGCGAGCGCGTTCAGGTAGCAGGCCAGCGTGGCGACCAGCGTCTTGCCTTCGCCGGTGCGCATTTCGGCAATCTTGCCCTCGTGCAGCACCATGCCGCCGATGAGCTGAACATCGAAATGCCGCTGTCCGGTGATGCGGCGGGAAGCCTCGCGCACCGTGGCGAAGGCAGGCACCAGCAGGTCGTCGAGCCTGGCGCCGCCGGCAAGCTGCTCGCGGAAGGCGACGGTGCGGGCCCGCAGGTCGTCGTCGCTGAGGGCCTGAACTTCGCTTTCCAGCGCGTTGATGGCCGCCACGCGCGAGCGGTAGCCCTTCACCTTGCGGTCGTTGGCCGACCCGAAGATTTTGCGGGCAAAAGCGCCGAGACCCATTTGCTTGTATTCCTCTCGGAGCAGGCGATGAGGGCAGCCCGCCCGTCTCCGGTTTCATGTTCCGCGCCAGAGGAACCGACCGGCCGGGAGAGGCCGATGCGGGCGGGCCGGCGCTGCGGAATCGGAGGCGGCCGGAACCCGGGACCGGTCTTGTCTGGCGCGCAAGCGCGTGCATCGGATAAAGCCGGCCCGCGCCGAGACATAAGAACGGGGTCCGGTGTTGTCAACGGCGCCGGTTTCCGACAATGTCCGCGAGGTGCCGCGGCCGGCGGCGGGGTGCTGTTTGCACCGTGCACGGCTGTGGACGGTCCTGATTTTGCCGAAGTCGGGTGCCTTAACGGGTTGTGGCCGCCTTTTACCGGTTGCCCGTCGGGTCCGGCCCCAGCCGGGCCGGTCCGGGCCGGGTTCAGGCGGCGGGCTGCGACCGGAGGGCTGACCGGTCGGGCCGAAGTCCATGCAGCGGGTCCGTGGCCCGGTTCCGCCACCGGCGCAAGCAGGGCGGGGGAGCCGGCAGGGGCCGAGACAGAATTTGTATCCGGAGCGTTTCTCCGCGCCCGCCGCCGGTCTCCGGCCGGCAGGGCGGGGCGCACCGGACACCGTCCCCGGTGGTGCCCATGGCGCTCCGGGCGGCGGCGGTCCGGCGCCGACGTTCCTTCGGGGTGCCGCCCGGCATCCGTTCGTGCAACGGCGGGAACTTTCCCGCCCAGTGGAAACCGGAATTCCCATGTCCCTCAAGGCTACCTTCCGCCGCGCTGCCCGCCCGCTGGCCGCCGCGCTCGTGCTCTCCACCAGCCTTTCCGGCGTTGCGCTGGCGCAGGATGCCGGCGCCCCCAAGCCGGCGGCCGCCGCCACTGCCGCTCCGGCCAAGGACCCGACCGCCGTCGTTGCCACCGTCAACGGCGTCAAGATCACGGAAGCCGATCTCGGCTATGTCGGCGAGGATTTCGGCGAGCAGCTCGCCCGGGTGCCCGCCGACCAGCGCCGTCCCATCCTGACGGATGTGCTGATCGACATGGTGCTGGTGTCGCAGAAGGCCGAGCAGGCCGGCGTTGCCGACACCGAGGCCTTCAAGCAGCGTCTTGCGTTCCTGCGCACCCGCGCGCTGCGCAATGCCTACCTCACCGATGACATTTCCAAGGAAGTGACCGACGCCGATCTCAAGGCGCGCTACGATGCCGAGATCGCCAAGCTGCCGAAGCAGCAGGAGATCCATGCCCGCCACATCCTGGTGAAGACCAAGGAAGAAGCGGAAAAGATCATCAAGGAACTGCTGAAGGGCGGCGACTTCGCCAAGATCGCCAAGGAGAAGTCGGTCGACACCGGCTCGGGCGCGCAGGGCGGCGACCTTGGCTATTTCGGTCAGGGCCAGATGGTTCCGGCGTTCGAGAAGGCGGCCTTCAATCTCGAGGTCGGCTCTATCACCAAGGAGCCGGTGCAGACCGAGTTCGGCTGGCACGTCATTCAGGTCGAGGACAAGCGCGACCGCAAGCCGCCGTCCTTCGATCAGGTCAAGGACCAGCTGCGCGACGTCGTGCTGCGCGACAAGTATGAGGAGCTGCTTGCCAGCCTGCGCAAGTCGGCCAAGATCGACTATGTCGATGCTTCCGCCAAGCCGGTCGCGCCGCCGGCCGCCGAAGGCCAGCCCGCCGCCGCGCCGGCGAAGTGACAGGCGGCCTCCGCGACCGGGATGTCTTTTGCAAGGTTTAGCTTGCAGGCATCCCGGCAGAAGGCCATACCCCTTTTCACGGGGCCGCGGCATGCGTCGCGGCCCCGTTGTCGTCCCCGCCCTCTGCCTGTTTTCATCAAACGGCCGGTGCCGCCGATGTTCATCGTGACCCTGACCTACAAGGTGCCCCTTGCCGAGATCGAGGCACACCTTGACGCCCATGTCGCCTTTCTGGAGCGACGTTTCGCCGATGGCACCTTCGTTGCCGCCGGGCGACGGGTGCCGCGCACGGGCGGGGTGATTCTGGCGCGCGGCGACGACGAGGCGGCGCTGCGCATTGTGCTGGCAGAAGATCCGTTCGTGCGCTTCGATCTGGCGGACGTCAGCCTTCTGGCTTTCACGCCGACGCGCGCGGCCGAGGGCTTCGCCGGTCTCGTCGGCGCCTGAGGCCGCCTGTCCTCATCCCCCCGGCCATGCTGGATTCCAGCGGAGAACCGCCATGCGGCTTTACCGTTTTCTCACCGGCCCAGACGATGCCAGCTTCTGCAAGCGTGTCAGCGCGGCCCTCAGCAAGGGCTGGCAGCTTCAGGGGTCGCCCGCGCTCACCTTCGATCCCGTGCAGGGCCGCGTGATCTGCGGACAGGCGGTGGTCAAGGATGTCGAGGGCGAGTTCAGCGACGACATCCGCCTGTCCGATTACTGACCGGAACGCGTAACCGCCTCCGGTCACTTCCGCTTCGCCGGCCTTCCCGGCCGGACCCGCCCCTGTCCTTGTTCGTTCCCCGATTGCGGTGCCGGCTTATCGGCGGTGCCCGCACAATCGGGGGACGGTCGGTTTTTCGGGAGGCTGTCATGGCCCACATCTCTCCGTTCGCGCCGGCCACGCTGCCGGCCATTCCGCCGCTGGCCGGCATGACGTTCGCCACCGCTGCGGCCGGCATCAAATATCAGGGCCGCACCGACGTCCTGCTGGCGCAGTTTGCGCCCGGAACGACGGTGGCCGGCGTGCTGACCACCACCAAGTGTCCGTCCGCCCCGGTGGAGTGGTGCCGCGAGCACCTTGCCGGTGGCTCGGCGCGGGCGCTGCTGGTCAATTCCGGCAACGCCAATGCGTTTACCGGTGAAAAGGGCCGCGACACGGTGCGCGTGTCGGCGCAGGCGGTGGCCGGCGTGCTCGGCTGCGAGCCCGGAGAGGTGTTTCTCGCCTCCACCGGCGTCATTGGCGAGCCGCTCGATCCCGCAAAGTTCGTGGCGGTGCTGGACGAAACCGCGACGCGCCTTGCACCCGGGCCATGGGCGGATGCCGCCCGTGCCATCATGACCACGGACACGTTCCCGAAGGTCGCCACCCGCACGGTGAAGATCGATGGCGTGCCGGTCACCATCAACGGCATCGCCAAG
>DAIPYB010000265.1:0-4789 GCA_036782955.1 Pseudoxanthobacter sp.
GAACGACACCGGTCGCCGGTCAGGCCTTTTCCCGGTGCCTGCGCCGTCAGGGCAGTTGTTCGATGCGTCCGTCCACCAGCGTGATGCGCCGGCTCATGCGGGCGGCGATTTCCATGTTGTGGGTGGCCACCAGTGCCGCGAGACGCGAGGCCTTGACCAGCGCATCCAGCGCATCGAAGACCTGCGCCGCCGTGCGTGGATCGAGGTTGCCGGTCGGCTCGTCCGCCAGCAGAACCCGCGGGGCATTGGCGACGGCACGAGCGATGGCTACGCGCTGGCGCTCGCCGCCGGACATCTCCCCCGGACGATGCGAGGCGCGGTGGTCGATGCGCATGACGCGCAGCAGCGCCATTGCGCGCCGTTCCGCCTCGTTCACCGCCAGACCCGCAAGGCGTTGGGGAATCACCACGTTTTCGAGCGCCGTGAAATCCGGCAGCAGATGATGGAACTGATAGACGAAGCCGACGCAGTCGCGGCGCATGCGCGTGCGCTCGGCGTCCGACATCGCGGTGCAATCGCGCCCGGCAATGCGAACCGCGCCGCCATCGGGCTTTTCCAGAAGTCCGGCGATGTGCAGCAGCGTGGATTTACCGGCGCCGGAAGGTGCTACCAGAGCCACCGTTTCGCCGGGATGCACGATCAGGTCGGCGCCGCGCAACACATCGAGCTGCGCCTCGCCCTCGCTGTAATGGCGGGTGATGCCGGCAAGCGCCAGCGCCTCGCGGCGCCGCACCGGACGCGCGGGAGCCGCAACGTCGGCAGATGCCGGCGTGCCGGTTGGCTCGTGGAGGTCTTCGCTGCTGGCGTCGCTCATTCGCGCCTCAGTCCTTCCACGGGGTCAAGCCGCGCCGCCTTCCACGCCGGGTAGAGCGTGGCGAGGAAAGACAGCACCAGTGCCATGACGACCACCGTCACGGTTTCGCCGCTGTCGATATCGGCCGGCAGCTTGCTGAGATAATAGAGTTCCGGCGGGAACAGCTCGGTGCGCGTAAGCCACGAAATGCCCTGCCGGATCGGCTCGATATAGTGGCAGACGATCAGCCCGATCACGAGGCCGGCCGCCGTGCCGACGGTGCCGATGCTGGCGCCGGTGATGATGAAGACCCGCAGGATGGTGCCGCGCGTGGCACCCATGGTGCGCAGGATTGCGATATCGCGTCCCTTGTCCTTCACCAGCATCGTCAGGCCGGAAATGATGTTGAGCGCGGCGACCAGCACGATCAGCGTCAGTATCATGAACATCACGTTGCGCTCCACCTCCAGCGCGGAGAAGAACGTCGCCTGCCGGATACGCCAGTCGGTGAGGAACAGCGCCTGCCCGGCAGCCTGCTCGATCTGCGGCCGCAGGCGGTCGATGGCGTCCGGGTCGTCGAGATAGATCTCGATGGCGGTAATGGCGTTCTCCTTGTTGAAGAACTCCTGTGCCGCCGCCAGCGGCATGAACACCAGCGAATTGTCGAACTCCGACATGCCGATGTCGAAGGTGGCCAGCAGCGGAAAGGCCTGCGTGCGCGGCACGACACCGAACGGCGTCGCCTCGCCCTTCGGCGTCACCAGCGTCACCGGATCGCCCACCGGCACGCCCAGCGCCACCGACAGCCGCCCGCCCAGCACCACGCCGCCGGAGCCGTCGAACGTATCCAGCGTTCCGGCGCGGATGGTGGAGGCGATCAGCGGCACCTTGTCCAGATCGGAGCGGCGCACGCCGCGCACCAGCACGCCGAAGGAACCGCCGGGGCCGGAAATCAACGCCTGCCCCTCGACGAAGGGCATGGCGAACCGCACGCCATGGATCTTCTGCAGCCGCTCCAGCGCGGGCTCATAGTCTTCGAAGGTGCCCGACATGGGCTGCACGAGGATGTGGCCGTTGACGCCGAGGATCTTGCCCATCAGCTCGTTGCGGAAGCCGTTCATCACCGCCATCACGATGATGAGCGTGGCCACGCCGAGCAGAATGCCGAGGAACGAGAACCCGGCGATGACGGAAATGAACGTCTCGCGCCGGCGCGAGCGCAGATAGCGCCCGGCGATGGTCCATTCCAGCGCCGAGAACGGCTTCACGCCGCCCTTGCCCCTGACCCGCCCGGAGGGCGCGCTGCTGCCGCCCGCCCCGCCCGATGCCGCACCGGCCTTCGCCGCCATCCGCACGTCTCCCTGCCGGCGCGTTTCGTTCTTCCGGCCGCCGGGCGGTTCCGCGCCGCGGCCGTGCGGGCGGGCGGCCGCACCGGCCCCCGCCCGTATTCGCTTTCGTCCCGCCGCAGCCTCAGCCGCGGCCGGCGGTCAGCAGGTTCAGCGCAGCTTCCAGCGACAGCGTCTGCCGCTCGCCGGTGGCACGGCGCTTCAGCTCCACCTCGCCCGTCGCCAGCCCGCGCGGACCGGCGATGAGCTGCCAGGGCAGGCCGATCAGATCCATCGCCGCGAACTTGGCGCCGGCGCGGTTGTCGAGATCGTCCGTCAACACCGACAGTCCGGCCGCCTCAAGCTGGTGCTCGATGGTGGCCACGGCCTGATCGGTGCCCTCGTCGCCCGGCTTCAGGTTGATGAGGCCGACATCGAACGGCGCCACCGAATCCGGCCAGATGATTCCGGCGTCATCGTGGCTGGCTTCGATGATGGCACCGAGCAGGCGGGAAACGCCGATGCCATAGGAACCCATGTGCACCGGGCGCTCCACGCCGTCCGGGCCGGCCACCTTCGCATTCATCGCGTCGGAATATTTCGTGCCGAAATAGAAGATATGGCCGACCTCGATGCCGCGCGCGGCAACCTTGCGGTCCTCGGGAACGGCATTGAAGGCGGCCTCGTCATGCATTTCCTCGGTCGCCGCGTAGGGCGTGGTCCAGGACTGCACGACGGGCGACAGGTCGCCGCCGAAATCGGTATCCTCGCCGGGGATCGGCATGTCGAGCAGAGAGCGGTCGCAGAATACCGCGCTCTCGCCGGTGTCGGCCAGAATGATGAACTCGTGCGAAAGATTGCCGCCGATCGGACCGGTATCGGCCCGCATCGGGATCGCCGTCATGCCAAGGCGGCGGAAGGTGCGCAGATAGGCCACGAACATGCGGTGATAGGCCTTCTGGGCACTCTCCTGATCGAGATCGAAGGAATAGGCATCCTTCATCAGGAATTCGCGGCCGCGCATGACGCCGAAGCGCGGGCGGATCTCGTCGCGGAACTTCCACTGGATGTGATACAGCGTCAGCGGCAGGTCCTTGTAGCTGTTCACATGGCTGCGGAAGATGTCGGTGATCATCTCCTCGTTGGTGGGGCCGTAAAGCAGGTCGCGCTTGTGACGGTCGGTGATGCGCAGCATCTCTTCGCCGTAATCGTCATAGCGGCCCGACTCGCGCCACAGGTCGGCCGATTGCAGCGTCGGCATCAGCATGGGAATGTGGCCGGCGCGCTGCTGTTCCTCATGCACGATCTGTTCGATCCGGCGCAGGACCTTGAAGCCCAGCGGCAGCCAGGAATAGATGCCGGCGGCCTGCTGCTTGATCATGCCGGCGCGCAGCATCAGCCGGTGGCTGACGATCTGGGCCTCTTTGGGGTCTTCCTTCAGGACGGGCATGAAATAGCGCGAAAGCCGCATGGCGAAATCCTCGATTGGGTCGGCACGGGTTAGCGCAGAGCGGCTGACGGGGCAACGGCTTCCTTGCAAGTGGCGCGCCAAGTCGGCAAAGAGAATGCGACAATTATAAGCGGAGTAGGCGATGCGGCTGACGGCACAGAAGCAGGTCTGGTACTGGGGCGGGGCGCTGGCCATTCTGTTCCTGATGCTGTGGTCGGTCGGAAACGCCGTGCTGCCCTTTATCCTGGGCGCCGCTGCCGCCTATCTGCTGGACCCCGTCGCCGACCGGCTGGAGCGGCTGGGCCTGTCGCGCACGCTGGCGGTGGTGGTCATCACCATCGCGGCCATCCTGATCGCGGTCATGGTCGTTCTGGGCGTGGTGCCGGTCCTTGTGCGCCAGACCTCGGCGCTGATCGACACCGCCCCCGCGATGGCCGAGCAGCTGATGCATTTCCTGCGCACCCGCTTCCCGCAGATATTTACCGAGGGCAGCACCGTCAACAATGCGCTGACCGATGCGGCCAACAACCTTTCCGCCCGCGCGGGCGAGCTTTTCAGCACGGTGCTGAGCTCGGTCATGGGCGTGGTCAGCATGCTGGCGCTGGTCGTCATCGTGCCGGTGGTGACCTTCTACCTGCTTCTGGACTGGGACCGCATCGTTGCCCGGCTTGACGATCTGCTGCCGCGCGAACATGCGCCGGCGATCCGCGGCATCGCCGCCGATATCGACCGCGCGCTTTCGGGTTTCGTGCGCGGGCAGGGGCTGGTGATCCTGATCCTTGGCACCTTCTATTCGGTCGGGCTGGGGCTGGTCGGGCTGCCCTTCGGCGTCGCCATCGGCGCCATGGCGGCGGCGCTGTCCTTCATCCCCTATGTCGGCGTCATCATCGGCGGCGCCACCGCCATCGGCGTTGCGCTGTTCAGCTTCTGGGATCAGCCGGTCTGGATCGGCGCGGTCGTGCTGATCTTCGCCGTCGGCCAGGCGGTCGAGGGCAACTATCTGCAACCGAAGATCGTCGGCACCTCGATCGGGCTGCACCCGATCTGGCTGATGCTGGCCCTGTCGGTCTTTGGCGCGGTCTTCGGCTTCGTCGGCCTGCTGGTCGCGGTGCCGGTCTCGGCCGCGCTTGGGGTGCTGGTGCGCTACGGGGTCGGGCGCTACATGGAAGGCTCGTTTTACACCGGGCGCGAGGTGCCGGCGCCGCCCGCGCCGCCGACGCG
>DAIPYB010000266.1:0-4773 GCA_036782955.1 Pseudoxanthobacter sp.
GGCGGCGCTTACGCACGAGCTTGCTCGGCTGATAGGTACGTTTGGTCATCGAACTCGTCCGCTCCCGCGGGTTCTCGCCGATCGCCCCGCTCGACGCGGGCAGGATCGTGTCTGAAAGCCGGAAATGACAGGGCCCGGCGCTATTCGCCTTGCCCCGGAGTCCCGTTCTGCCTGAAAGCGCCAGGTGCCAGAAAGCACTCTGCGCCCCCCTTGCCGCGGACAGCACAAAGCTGCACGCATCACGGCAGGCCGGGACCGGTCGTGCCGGCTTATAAGGGGGGTCCATGGCCTGAGTCAACGCGCGCCGGCGCATTTGCATGCCATATTGCGCCGGACAGCGCGCTTGCGTGGCGGCCCGTTCCACATGGGCAGGGTGCGCAGGTGGTGCCGGAGGCAACTTCTTTCCTTTGACGAAAGGAGGATGGCGCCGCATTTTTGCAAGGCAATGGCATGTCGGGCCCCGCAGCAGCCCCGCCCGGAGGCAATGTGGCCGAAGCGATGTGCCCGAGGAAGGTGAGCATGGCCCTTGAGGACAGGGGGATCCGCGACGACCAGCCCGGCACCGGGCCGGAATGGATTCGTCCGCCCGGCGAGGGCGAGTTGCCTTCGTCCGATCCCTCCGCCGGGGTGGGTGGGCTGGCGTCGGCCGGGCTGTCCCTGTCCGTTGGCGAGAGCGCCGGCCGGCCGGCCGGCCGCCGGCGGCGTCCGCATGTGTCGCTGTCCGCCCAGTTGCTCGGGCTGACCATTCTTTTCGTCATGGCCTGCGAACTGGCGGTGTTCGTGCCCTCGCTGGCCGGGTTCCGGCTGAGCTGGCTGCGCGACGCCGCCAGCCGGGCGGCCGTGGCGGCACTCATCCTCAGCGACAGTCGGGAGATTTCCCCCGCGCTGCAATCCTCCATCGTGGATGCCACCGGCGCGCTGGCCCTGGCGGTGGTGGAGGGAGACCGCCGCCGCCTGCTGGCGCTCTCCCACGCCCCGCTGAAGGTGGATCTGTCGGTCGATCTCGACCGCCCCGGCCGCATGCTGCCGGTGGCGGCGGCACTGGACGTTCTGCTCGAACGCGGCCAGCGGCTGGTGCGTGTTTCCGGTCCGCTGCCGGGCACCGCCGACCGGGTGGAGGTGGTGCTGTCGGAGGCTCCGCTCTATCAGGCCATGGTCAGCTATGCCGGGCGCATTCTGGCGATGTCGCTGATGATCTCGCTGCTGACGGCGGCGCTCGTGTACTGGAGCCTGCGCCGGCTGATGGTGCGGCCGCTGCAGGAAATGAGCCGCTCCATGGAGAATTTCGCCGCCGCGCCGGAGGATTCGGGCCAGATTCTGGGGCCATCGCTGCGTGGCGACGAAATCGGCGATGCCTGGCGCCGGCTGCGGGCGATGCAGCAGGAACTGTCGCGCATGCTGCAGCAGCGCCGCCGCCTTGCCGAGCTGGGGCTGGCGGTTTCCAAGATCAATCACGACCTGCGCAACCTGCTGGCTTCGGCGCAGCTTCTCTCTGACCGTCTGGCGAGCGTGGACGATCCCATGGCCCAGCGCCTTGCGCCCAAGATCACCGAGACGCTGGATCGCGCGGTCGCCTACACCCGCTCGGTGATGGACTATGGCGCCGCCCGCGAGGCACCGCCGGAGCGCCGCCTGGTGAGCGTCAGCGAGGTGGTGGTGGAAATGCGCGAGGCGATTGGCCTGTCGGCGGCCGGCGATATCGCATTCGTCAACGCGGTGCCGCCGGACCTTGAGGTCGATGCCGATCCGGAGCAGTTGTTCCGTATTCTTGTCAATCTGGGCCGCAACGCCGTGCAGGCCATGCAGGGCGCCAAGGTGCGGCCCGGCGTGGTGCAGCGCCTGACGGTGTCGGGCGAGAGAACCGGCGCGGTCGCGAGCATAACGGTCACCGATACCGGCCCCGGTGTGCCGCCGCGCGCCCGCGAGCATCTGTTCCGCGCCTTCAAGGGCGGCGCACGGCCCGGCGGCGTCGGGCTGGGGCTGGCGATCGCGGCCGAACTGGTGCGCGCGCACGGCGGCCAGCTTTCCCTTGTCGGCGGGCCGCCCGGCGCGATGTTTTCGTTCACCATTCCCGACCGTCCGGTGGATCTGGAAGCGGTGCGGCGCGCAAGCCAGACCATCTGAGCGCATCGCCCTGCCGCCGCTGCCCGCCCGTTTCGCGGGGCTCGCAGGCAAAACTGGTTGTTGTCGCGCGGGGGCGCTTCGCTTAAAGCGTGGCTGCCGCGCGCGCGAAACGCGCGCCCGCGGCGCCGTTTCGCTGCCTGTTCCAAGGACGAAAGTCAGATGACCGAAAGCCACGTTCCCCGGATCTTCGACGCTGCCGAAGCCGTGGCCGCCGTTAAAGGGCGTGCCTGGCCGTTTGAAGAAGCGCGAAAGCTGGTGGAGCGTGTGGAAAAACGCGGCGGCGGCACGGTGCTGTTCGAGACCGGCTATGGTCCCTCGGGCCTGCCGCACATCGGCACCTTCGGCGAGGTGGCCCGCACCACCATGGTGCGCCATGCCTTCCGCGTCATGACCGGCGACAAGTACGAGACCCGGCTGCTCTGCTTCTCCGACGACATGGATGGCATGCGCAAGGTGCCGGAGAACGTGCCCAACCGCGAAATGCTGATGAAGCATCTCGGCAAGCCGCTGACGCGCGTGCCTGATCCCTTCGGCACGCACGACAGTTTCGGCGGGCACAACAACGCCATGCTGCGCGGCTTCCTCGACCGTTTCGGTTTCGAATACGAGTTCGCCTCCGCGACCGATTATTACGCCTCCGGCCGGTTTGACGCGATCCTGCTGAAGATGCTGTCGGTTTACGACGAAGTGATGCGCATCATGTTGCCGACGCTGCGCGAGGAGCGCCGGCGCACCTATTCGCCGTTCCTGCCGGTATGCCAGCGCACCGGCGTGGTGCTGCAGGTGCCGGTTCTGGAGACGCATCCGCAGGCCGGCACCATCGTCTATCGCGATCCGGAAACGGAAGAACTGGTGGAAACGCCGGTCACCGGCGGTCGCGTCAAGGCGCAGTGGAAGCCCGACTGGGCCATGCGCTGGGCCGCGCTGGACGTCGATTACGAGATGTCGGGCAAGGACCACATCGACAACGTCAAGACCTCGGGCAAGATCTGCCGCGCGCTGGGCGCCCCGCCGCCGGAAGGGTTCAACTACGAACTGTTCCTCGACGAGAACGGCGAGAAGATCTCCAAGTCGAAGGGCAACGGCCTGACCATCGAGGAGTGGCTGAGCTACGCTTCGCCGGAGAGCCTGTCGCTGTTCATGTACCAGAAGCCGAAGGCGGCCAAGAAGCTGCACTTCGACGTGATCCCGCGCGCGGTGGACGACTACTACACCTTCCTCTCCAAGTATGCCGGAGAGAAGATCGAGGCGCGGCTGGAGAATCCGGTCTGGCATATCCATTCCGGCCATCCGCCGGCCCATGGCGTGCCGGTGCCGTTCACGATGCTGCTCAATCTGGTGTCGGCCTCCAATGCGGAGGATGCCGGCGTGCTGTGGGGCTTCCTCAGCCGCTATGCGCCGGGTGCCTCGCCGGAGAGCGAACCGGAACTGGACCGGCTGGTGGGCTACGCGATCCGCTATTTCGCGGATTTCGTGAAGCCGACCAAGGTGTTCCGCAAGGCCGACGAGACCGAGACCCGCGCCCTTCAGGCCCTTGATGCCGCGCTGGCGGGGCTGCCGGAAAGCGCGCATGCCGAGGATATCCAGAACGCCGTTTACGAAGTCGGCCGCCTGATCTACCCGGACACGGCCAAGCCCGGCCCGGATGGTCGCCCCGGCGTGGCGCTGACATGGTTTGCCACGCTTTACCAGCTGCTGCTTGGGCAGGAGCGCGGACCGCGTTTCGGTTCCTTCGTGGCACTGTACGGCATTCCGGAAACACGGGCACTCATCCGGGATGCGCTGGCGCGCTGATTCGCCGGTTCGCCCGGACGTGACTTGAGACCAGACCTGTTCTGACCGATGCGCGGCCCCGGCTCATCCCCGGGGCCGTTTGCTTTTTCTTCAGCGCGCGGGCGGGGCGGAAGGCAGGCGCAGCGGCTCTCCGGTGGCCGGCGGGCCGTTGCCGACCGGCGGCGGGGCAGCCGGATAGGGGGCGAGCGTCGCCGGTTCGGCTTCTCCTGAAGGCGCCGGCGGTATCAGTGCCCCTGTTGTCGCGCCATTGCCGTCCGCTGCCATGCCGGCGGCGGAAAGGTCCGACAGCGGTTCGTCGGCTTCGGCCCACAGCCCGCGCTTCTGCGCGCGGGCTTCATCCTCGTGGGCGGAGAGATCGGCCGTCGTTGCGCGGGCCCAGCCATTGCCGACCAGCCACAGCGCCAGATCCGGCCCGCCGGGGCCGTCTTCGCCGGCGCGCGGAGCAATGCGGCAGGTCATGGCCGGGGTGCCGCCGCCGTTGGCCGGGGCGCAGTCCAGTGGCCGCATGCGGATGAGGTTGCGCAAGGCGGTGCGTGCCCGCGCGCCGCACGGCCACTGGCTGCCATCGGCGGCGGTGCATGTCTCGCTCGCCTCCGGCGCCTCGATGCCGGCAAGCACGATGACGGTGCGTCCGCCAGCCCGCAGATGACCGGCATCTTCCACGACGACGCGGGCAAACCGCTCGGGTTCTGCAGCGGTGGTGGCAGCCTGTGGCGGGGCTGCCGCGGGCGCCGGCTCTTGCCGCGCAACGGCAGGGGAGGCGGCCGTGGCCGGCGCCGGGGAACCGGGGACGGTGTCGGTTTTGGCGTGCTGGACGGGCGGCGGCGCGGCGATGCGCCCCGGCGACGGGAGGGC
>DAIPYB010000267.1:0-4767 GCA_036782955.1 Pseudoxanthobacter sp.
GGGTTGCCCCACAGCGACCTCAACGCTGCGCGTCTACCAATTCCGCCACGACCGCATGCCGTTTCTTGCCGGCGAGGGAGCGTGTAACAAATCGGCCTTAGGGGATCAAGGGGGGCAGAGAGACCTCGGGGGTGTTTCTTTGTCGGGTTGGGGACAACGGTGCTGAAACATGCATGTTTTGCACAGTCGTGGCCTTGTTGCCCCTGCGCCGGAGACGCGATCCGGGGGACGGAAGCGGCTGTTATCGTGTCCGTTTCCGGCCGAGGTTGACACGGCGGGGGCGCTGCGGCCCTTATCAGGGCGATGAGGCGCCGCCAGCGAGCGTGAACGAGCGTGGATATCTATCTCCCGATCGCCGAGATGCCGGTCAACCTGTTCCTCATCCTGGCCATGGGGGCAGCGGTCGGGTTCGTCTCCGGCCTGTTCGGCATCGGCGGCGGGTTCTTGCTGACGCCACTGCTGATCTTCACCGGAATCCCCGCCAGCGTCGCCGTGGCAACCGTGACACCGCAGATGGCGGCGTCCGCAGCCTCGGGTGCGCTCAGCTACTGGCGGCGCCGGCTCATCGATTTCCGGCTTTCCGGCCTGCTGCTCGTCTCGGGCACCCTCGGCGCCGTTCTGGGAACGTGGGCTTTCTCGGTTCTGTCCGGGCGTGGGCAACTTGAGGTAGTGATCGCCGTTTCCTACATGGTGCTGCTCGGGATCGTGGGCGGCCTGATGGTAGTCGAGTCGGTTCGCGCCATCCTGCGGGCGCGGGATGGCCGCAGGCCGCCGATGCGCCGGCCCGCCAGCCACAACTGGGTGCAGCGGATGCCGCTGAAGATGCGGTTCCGGGCGGCGAGGCTTTATGTCAGCGTCATCCCGATCGTCGTCATCGGCACCGGAATCGGCTTTATCGGTGCGCTGCTGGGTGTCGGCGGCGGGTTCATCCTCGTGCCGGCGCTGATCTATATCGTGCGGGTTCCGACCTCTATCGTGGTCGGAACCTCCCTCATCCAGACGCTCGGCACCATGGTGGTCTCGACCATGCTGCATTCCGTCACCTCGGTGTCGGTTGATGGCCTGCTGGCCTTCATCATGATGGTCGGCGGCGTCATCGGGGCGCAGTTTGGCGCGCAGATCGGCTTGCGGCTGAAGGGCGAGCACCTGCGCGCTCTGCTGGGCCTCCTGGTGCTGGGGGTCGGCGTGCGCTTCGGGGCGCAGCTCATCTTCCAGCCGCACGATCTCTATTCGCTGGCCGTGATGGAATGGGGTGGGCGGCCATGATCGCGGGGCGTGCTCTGCGGCGCTGGGCGCTGGCTGTCGGGGTGCTCTGGGGCTGCCCGCTTCCGGCCGCCGCCGAAACGGTGATCGCCTCCGTCTCCAGTCCGCGCATCGATATCGGGTCGAATTTCTCCGGCGTCGATATCGTCGTGTTCGGCGTGGTCGAGCGCAGCTGGAACGAGCCCCTGCCGCCGGATGGCTACGACATCGCGGTGGTGGTGCGCGGCCCGCCGCAGCCGGTGGCGAGCCGGCGCAAGGAGCGCATCTTCGGCCTCTGGATCAACGGCGCGTCGGAGGTGTTTCCCGCCGTGCCGGCGTTCTATGCGCTGGATTCCACCCGCCCCATCGACGATATCGCCCCGCCTTCGGCACTTGCGGCTTATGGCATCGGGCTTGTGCACGCGGGCTTCGGGCGCGTGCCGATCGAGGCCGGCAATCCGTTCCGCGAGGCGATCATGCGCCAGCGCACGGCGGAGGGGCTGTTCCGGGAACAGACCGGTTCCGTGACGATGCTGACGCCGACCTTCTTCCGCGCCACGGTGCCGCTGCCGAGCAAGGTGCCGAACGGCTCCTACACGGTGGAGACCTATGTCTTTTCCGGCCGGCGGCTGGCGGCGTCCGATCTTTCCGAATTGAAAGTGGACAAGGTTGGCTTCGAGGCGGGCGTTCACACCATGGCCGTCAGCCAGCCGCTGCTTTATGGCGGCCTCGTAGTGCTGCTTGCGCTGGCAACGGGCTGGCTGGGCGGCGTTCTGTTCCGCCGCGACTGAGGCCGGCAAGGCCGCCCGGTTCAGGCAAGGGCGGAGGCCGGCAGGGTGAAGACGCGGTCGCGGCCGATGACATGGGCAGTCAGCAGCGCCGGCGGCACGACGGCCGAGAACGCCGGGGCGAGCACGCTGAGCCCGCCGGCCAGCGCGCCGAAAGCCGGCATCACCAGCCGGTTGCCGCCGGACGCGAAGCACCGCCTGCGGATGACCCGGCCGGCGATCCGTCCCCGTGCCCGCACGCATGCGACGGGATGGAGATGGCCGGCGATTTCTGCGCCGGTCTCATCTGTGTGCGGCTCGTGACACAGCCGGATGCCGGCCAGCGCGATTTCGTCCGCCATTGTGCCGCCGAGCGCGGGCGGCAGGGCGGGGTCGTGATTGCCGCTGATCCAGATCCATTCGCGGCCGGCCATCAGCGCGGCCAGTGTGGCGCGGGCCTGCGCATCGAGCCGCGCCGGGCCGCCGGCATCGTGAAAGCTGTCGCCAAGGGCAACGACACGGCGCGGCGCATGGCGTGCGATCGCCTCCGCCAGTCGGTTCAGGGTCGCCACGGTGTCGTAGGGCGGCAGAAACTGGCGGCTGCGGGCATAGGACGAGCCTTTTTCCAGATGCAGATCCGAGACAATCAGCGCCCGCTCGTCCGGCCACCACAATGCGCCGGAAGGGCAGGCGACGAATTCCGTTTCTCCGGGGCCGAGGAAGGCGCCCGCGGGGGCGGTGGCCGCGGGCATCATTCCATCACCTCCGCGATCAGGGCTTCGGCCTCCGCCAGAATGGCGTCTTCCGCCGCACCCGATACCGGCACCCGGCCGATATCCAGCAGGACGGGCAGGGCAAGCGGCGAGATACGGGCGAGAGGCTGGTGCACCAGATGGCCTTTCACGCGCGCCAGCATCTGGCCGAGACGGTGAACGTCCAGCAGGCCGGTGGCGGCGTCCGCCCGCGTGGCGACGAGCAGGATGTGGTCCGGTTCATGGGTGCGCAGCACGTCATAAATGAGGTCGGTGGAGATGGTCACCTGCCGGCCGCTCTTCTCCTGCCCCGGATGGCGACGGTCGATGAGGCCGGAAATGAGCGCGCAGCCGCGGAACGAGCGTTTCAGCAGGTAGCTCTCGTCGAGCCATGCCTCCAGGTCGTCGCCGAGCATGTCCTCGCTGAAGAGATCGGCAAGGCTGAGGGTACCGTCGGCGATCATGGCGGTCGGGTCGTTGAGGCACCACAGGCCGAGTGCGTAGTCGGAGGCCACGAAGCCAAGCGGATGGGCGCCCGCCCGCTCCAGACGCCGGGTCAGCAGCATGCCGAGGGTCTGGTGGGCAAGGCGCCCCTCGAACGGATAGGCGACGAGGTGGAAACGTGCCCCTTCGGGAAAGGTCTCGATCAGGAGCTGGTCGGCCTGCGGCAGCAGGGAGCGCTCAGCCTGTGCCTGAAGCCAGTTGCGCACCTGCGCGGGCAGGCGGGCGATGCGCGCCGGGCTTGCCAGAATGGCCCGCACTTCCGAAGCAAGATAGGTGGAAAGCGGAAAGCGGCCACCGGCATAGGCCGGCACTTTCGGCTTCTCTCCCGTTGCGCGCGTTACCAGCGCCTCCTGATCGCGCACCCCTTCCAGCCGCAGGATTTCGCCACCGAACAGAAAGGTGTCGCCGGGCACGAGATGTTCGATGAAGAACTCCTCGATTTCGCCCAGCACCCGGCCGCCATAGCTGGCGAGGCCCGATTTCCGGCGCGCGGTCAGGCGCACCTTCATCAGCGGCGCCTCGATGATGGTGCCGATGTTCAGGCGATATTGCTGGGCAATGCGCGGGTGGCTTATCCGCCAGCGTCCATCGATGCCGCGCCTGATCTTGGCGAACTGCTCATAGGCCCGGAGCGCGTATCCGCCCGTGGCAACGAAGGCCAGCACCTTGTCGAAGCGCTCCCGCGAGAGGCCGCGATAAGGCAGCGCCCCGGTGATTTCCGCGTAAAGATCGTCGGCATGGAACGGGCCGGAAACCGCCATTCCGAGCACATGCTGGGCCAGTACATCGAGCGCGCCCGGGCCGGGGGCGGCGTTGTCCTGCGCGCCGACATAATTGGCATCGAGCGCGGCCTGGCACTCCAGCACCTCGAAGCAGTTGGCCGGCACCAGAACGGCGCGGGAGGGTTCGTCCAGACGGTGGTTGGCGCGGCCGATGCGCTGCGCCAGCCGGCTGGCGCCCTTCGGTGCACCGACGTGGATGACCAGATCGACATCGCCCCAGTCGATGCCCAGATCCAGCGTTGAGGTGCAGACCACCGCCTTCAGGCGGTTGCCGGCCATCGCCGCCTCCACCCGGCGACGCTGCTCGCGGTCGAGAGAACCATGGTGCAGGGCGATCGGCAGGTTGCCTTCGTTGATCGTCCACAGGGCATGGAACACGGCCTCCGCCTGCGAGCGGGTGTTGACGAACACCAGCGTCGTGCGGTTGGCGGCGATGAGGCGATAGATATCGGCCAGAGCATAGCGTGCCGAGTGGCCGGCCCACGGCACCTCTCCGGCGCTGTCCAGCAGGGAGATCTGTGGTGGGGTGCCTCCGGGTGCGGTGACGATGGCGGCTTCCGCCGGCGGCTGGCCGGCAGCGGGCTGCGCCACCAGCCAGCGGGCGAGGGCCTCCGGCTCCGCCACGGTGGCCGAGAGGCCGGTCATGCGCACGCCCGGCGCCAGCCGGCGCAGGCGCTGCAGGCCAAGGGCCAGCAGATCGCCGCGCTTGGAGGTGACGAG